>JAAVIG010000079.1 GCA_014796735.1 Oscillospiraceae bacterium | reverse complement strand
CTCAAAATCGGCGTTTTCTTTTTTAAGCTCGTCCACCGCCTTTTGCGCAGTTTCGGGTCTTGAGCCGCAGAGAATTACCTTTGCCTTGTTTTCAAGGAATGTACGAACGATAGCGTAGCCGATTCCTCTTGTGCCGCCTGTGACCAAAGCGACTTTATCTTTTAAAAGTTCCATAGTGCGTACCTCCGTAAAGTTTAATTTAATGTTAAAATTATAACACACTACGGGGGTAAAGTCAAGAAAAGTATTTTTGGGATAAATAAAAAAATTTTTATAATTTGCAACCAATACGACATAAAATCGTACTTAATAAGTGAGAGCAGATTTGAAAGGAGGGAATAAACATGGAGGATTTTGAAATTATTGAGCTGTTTATCTCCCGTGACGAAAGGGCGGTTGCTGAGATCAAGAATAAATACGGCGGTATTTGCCGAAGCGTGGCGTTAAGTATGCTGCGAAGTCCCGAGGACGCGGAGGAATGTGTAAACGACGTATGAGTATTTGAAAGGCGTTCCGCGTGAATTGGAGTTATTTATTCAAAATGTTGCAACATGCGTTTTTGATTTCGGGGACAGATAAGCTTGGCTGAAAAAATCTACAGCTCCCATAACGGGAGCTGTAATCGTCTATAACACATTGTAATTTAAAAATCAATAATTTGTCACACGCTCATAAGCTCATCGGTCAGCTTCTTTATTTCGGGCGCAATCTTTTTGCGTTCCTTTTTGGCAATCCTGTCATACAAAGGATAAGCAAGAGCTGCCGCGCCTATTCCAATCACGCCCACAATTATACCTATTACAAACAAATCGTCTGCCCATACCATAGTGCAGCACATTCCAACACCCAAAAGCAATGCGCCTATGATACCGACAACAACCGCCGCCGTCGTTCCTTTTTTTGCCGCGCTTTTATCCAGCTTTCTAAGATACTCCATTTTGCTTTCCCGACTGTCGGCTTCCTTTTCCTCGTATTTGCTGCGTATCCTCTTTAATTCCTCCTGCTCTGCGGCTGAATAGCTGTACTTAAATCTTTTGTTTTCGTTGTTTTCCATTTGTTTGTCCTCCTTTTGGTTTTGTTTGTATGTATGATACCACAGCTTCGTTTCCGTAATGTTGTAATTATGTTAAAGAATTGTTAATTTTTTTAATTTCCTTATTTGCTCTCACAATAACAAACATCGACATACCCAAAAGGATAAGAGCTATTCCCGCGCCTGTTGCGCCTACCATTATCCGGTTAAAATACTCTGACCGATTTTCCGCACTAAACTGCGCCAGCATGGCCATTTCAAGCGAAAGCATTGAAACAAGCGCGGCGGCAAGGCTTACCGTTTTTGAGGTCAAAAGCAGGGGACTGTTATACCTCCTGTATTTTACCAGATTAACGACTGCGGCTGTTGTCACATAAAAGGTATAAGCCGCCATAGCGTATATCAAAAATCCCGCATACTCGAAATGCTCGTTGTCTCTTATGTATAAGGTAACAACACCCGACAAAACAAAGGTCAGCAGCAGCAAAACGGCGGCGCACCCGACCGACCGCTTAAGCTCGGGCAGCCGATTTTCCCCGAGAGAATTTCTTCGCATGTATCTTAGCAGTATAAAACGCAGTACGGTCAGAATAACATAATACGCGGAGAGAGTTAAAAACCAATAGGAACGGTAATAAATCCCCGAAAACAAATTGGTAATCACATACAGCAGATTTACGGCGAGAGAGGGGTAAAGCGATACCCTTGACTTAAAATCTATATCGGTCAAAAACCGTTCCGCGTAAGGAATATTGCGCACGGTTTTCTTTAATCTCGGAAACACCTTTATACAAAGCACGCAGATCACCGTAAGCGCATACGCCGATATTGCGTACAGAGCGTACGCGACAGGGTGTGCGTCCAGTCCGTTTATGAAAACGACGGTCAAGCCCGCGGCACTGATGACCGTTACGATAATTATCACCCATACGGGCGGATAAAGCAATTTTTTACAGAAAGCCTTTATTTTTTCCATGCGCTTTACCTCGGTATTCTGACGGTAAAGGTGCTTCCCATGCCGTACTCGCTTTCTACGTCTATCTCCGCTTTCATAATATCCGCCACCCGTTTTACGAGAGCCAGTCCCAAGCCGTTGCCCCGAGAGGAACGGGAGGAATCCTCCTGATAGAATTTCTCGAAAATACGTCCGCCTGTTTCGGGCTTTAAGCCGCAGCCCGTATCCGATACCGAGACCGAAGCGTATTCCTTGTCGGCGTGAAGCGCGACCGTTATTTTTCCGCCGTCCTCGGTGAATTTGAACGCGTTGGACAAAAGATTGTTCCAAACAAGAGAAAAAAGCTCGGGATCTGCCGAAACATATATATCCTCTTCAATATCGGTTTCGATCTCCATTTGCCTTTTTTCCCACTCGTTTTCAAACCCAAGCAGACATTCGCAAAGCTGTTCGCCCAGATTATAAGCCTTGCAGCTCGGAAATATCTGCTGATTTTCCAATTTGTTCAGCTTAAGAATATTTGTGATAAGCTCCGTAAGCTTTTTTGAAGCGGCAATGACCGCACCTGCGTATTCCTCTCTTTTTTCGTCGGAAATGTCCTTCGCGGACAGCAGCACCGCGTAATTCTGAATCACCGACAGGGGAGTTTTCAACTCGTGGGAAACGTCGGCGATAAAATCCGTACGCAGTGTTTCCACGTGAGAAAGCTCCTCCGCGGAGCGGTTGATATAATCTATGATAGTGTTAAAGCCGCTGTCCACCGTGCCGAAAGGGAACCGCTCGATCCTTACGCCGAAATCCCCCTGCATGATCTTTTCAAACATGCTGACTATACGCTTTACGGGACGGTCAACCGTTATTTTTCTGCGCAGCAGGTCGATTATAAGAAAGATCAGACTGATAACCATAACGTTAACAAAGGTGAGCTTTGCGGCTTTTTGTATCGCGTCCTCGGTAAGCTCGACCCCCGTTGTTTCTATCATCGTGCTAAGGAACAGCAGCATACAGCAGGTGACCGCAAAGGCTGCCACCGCAAAAAACACGGCGTAGTTTTTCAGCGCCGCAAGAATCGACCTTATTCTGCCGTCCGTTTCCTTTACCGTCATTTTATCACCGCCTTATATCCCAGTCCGTGTACGGTAACTATTTCAAAATCCGTACATTCCGCAAGCTTTCCTCTGAGCTTGGTCATATAAACGTCTACCGTGCGGGGCCCCGAAAGTGAATCCCGATTCCAGAATTCGTCCATAAGCTGAGAACGGGTAAAGGTTTTCTTCGGGTAAGACAGCAGCTTATATAAAATATTAAATTCCCTCATCGTAAGGGGGAGTTCCTCGCCGTTTAAATAGGCGGTATGCTCGTCGGCGTCCATTTTAAAGCCGCCCGTTTCCAGTTTCCTGCTTGAAGCTATCTTAGCCCGTCTCAGCAGCGCGCCGATACGAAGCAGCATTTCGTCCAGATCAACGGGCTTGACCATATAATCGTCAATACCTATTTTGAAGCCCCTTTGCTTGGAGGAAAAATCGTCCCTTGCGGTCATAAAGAGGATCGGTATTTCGCTGTTGAATTCTCTTATGCTTTTTGCAAATTCAAATCCGTCTATGTCAGGCATCATAATATCGGAAATGATAAGATCAAAGACCTCGCCTCCGTAAACGCAGTCGTACGCCTCATTCGCGCTTAAGCAGCCCTTTACCTCGTACCCGTTTTGGCAAAGATAGGAGCAGACCGTTTTGTTAAGCTCTTTGTCGTCCTCGGTCAGTAAAATTTTAAACATAGCCTTTCCCCTTTTTGTGTTTTGAAAAATAGTATAGCATACAAATGTTAAGATTTTATTAAACAATACCGCACAAAGCTCTAAAACGTTTTTGTGCGGTATGGTCTATGCTGTTGTATGAAAAAATTATCTAATATAAAACGCCTTAGCGCCGTGCTTGGAAATTTTTACACTCAGCGCACCGTCAAGCGGCATTTCCTTTCCGCTCCAAAGCTCCTTGCATTTAACGCCGCCGTATATTTCAAGGTCGGTAAGAGGTATCTCTATCTCGCTGTCCCGTTCTCCCGTGTTGAACACCGCCGCGTAAGTACCGCCCTCGCAGCTTGCCGCAGCCCACAGTATATGCTCGGTGCCGTTTATTTCCTTTCTCCACACCTGATGAGAATGACGGGCGTTTTTGTGCATTTTCAGTATCTCCTCGTTGGTGAGCAGATCAAGTGTAAATTCGTCCGTTTTTGTCAGCTCGCCGCCTATCATCAGGGGTGAACGGAAGATACACCAAAGGGTCATCATGGTAAACTGCTCGTCCTCGGTGAATTTTGTGCGGTTGTTTTCGCCGTAATCCTGCAAAATTGCCCCTACGGGAAGCATATCCGCGTCGGGATAATTTCCGAAGCCCGTATGAGTACACCATTTTTCCGTTCTTTGGAACATATCGTAAAGCAGCTCCCACTTATCCCAGAAATCGTCGGTAATGCGCCACATATTGGCGGTCTGCTTAAAAAGCTCGGCTTTTTCCAAGGGCGCGGGGCCGGGGGAAAGACTTAACACCATTTCTCTGCCGCAGCCGCGCAGGGCATTGCTCAGCATAACAAGCTCCGTTTCCTCCTTGGGCATTTCTCTCGCTATATCGTCGCACTTTACAAAATCAACGCCCCATGAAGCGTACAGCTTAAAAATGCTTTCGTAGTACTCCTTTGCTCCCTCTTTTTCCGGGTCAACGCCGTACATGTCGCTGTTCCAAGCGCAGATACTGTCTGTTTTGGCTATCTGACGGGCGGTCTTGTCGGTTCCCAAGATTTTTTTATTCATATGTACCGCCTGTCTCGGAATACCGCGCATGATATGTATGCCGAATTTCAATCCCAGTGAGTGAACGTATTCCGCCAAAGGCGCGAAGCCCTTTCCTCCTTTGGAAGAGGGAAAACGGTTTTCGGCGGGGATAACTCTTGAATACTCGTCAATGCAAAGCTCGGTAAAGGGGTGGTACTCGTGGTTTTCCGCTGTAGGCTCGTACCACTGTATATCCACCACAATGTACTCATAGCCGTATTTTTTCAAATTCTTCGCCATATACTCGGCGTTTTTTCTGACGATCTCCTCGTTTACGGAAGCTCCGTAGCAGTCCCAGCTGTTCCAGCCCATAGGTGCGTGTTTCATATCGTTTTTTTCCTTTCGTGTTTGTTGCTTTTATAGTAACCCTTTTTTGCTTTAATGTCAAGAGATTTTGTAAATTAAAAATATCAAGCGCAGGCTCACAGGCTTGCGCTTGACATTTGAATTATTTATTTTTAATTTAAAATATACTCGTCCCGAAGCGCGGGAACATAGAAAGCCTGATAAACATCCCAATCATTTTCGAGCGACCAACTTGAGTTCTTTACGTAAAAGCAGTAGTAAGGCTTAAAGTACTCTTGGTGTGGCGTGTCATAATAAAAGAGGGTGACGCCTTCTATATCCTCCTCCGTCAATTCTTTTTTATAATGGTCGTAAAATTCGTCGGGCCAGTCGTCGGGCAGCTTGAAGTTCTTGTATGCGCTTAAAAGCTTGCTTTGCGCTTCCTCGGCGGTGATTATTTCGTAGTCGCCCACCTTTTCGGCAACACACAGCTTTTTATCGATAAATATACTCATAAGCTCGTTATCGTGTATATTAAATTGAAAGGATTCAAGGGAATAATTTACTATATTTTGCACGGGATCGTCGGTTACGTTATACATTTTATCCAATGCGCTGCCGGAAGGATTTTCCATATTGATCAGATCGCCGAAGTGTTCCATTAAATAGTCGGAAAGAGCTTCCTCGTTATTTGCGTATTCCTCCGGGAGCTTCATATAGGTAGGATTGCTGTTTAGAATTAAGTCGCTGATCCCAATGCCTACGCTTCCTCTGCCGTAGATATATATCTTAACCGCTTCAACTCCGTAGCTTTCCCCGTCGCATATTGCACTGAGGCAGTTCTCCTCCTGTATGTATTCAAGGTTTTCATCATTATCCCCGTCGGTGTCGAAAAGGAGGTTGGAAAAATCGAATTCACTTATTGTCACACCGAGAGCTTCCGCAATCTCCTCCGCCATCTCCATCATTTTTTCCTCGTTAAGATAAGCGTCGGGGTAAACGTAGCCCCCATCGCTGTAGGAAAGATTTTTATACACGGGCATAGCGGTTATACCATGTTCCTCGCTCCAAGGACAATCCCGTATCATCGATATGGCACTGTTATATCCCATATTCCCCAAGCTTTCCTCAATAAAGCCGCTGTTAAAGCAAAAGCTCTTGTAGGGTATTTTAGGCAGACCGTCCGGGGCAATATCCGAGGAAACCGAAATATCCTCCGTGGTCAAAATATCATCGGTAATTGAAATATCCTCCGTCTCCACAATATCAACGCCCTCTCCGTCAAACGGAGAGATAATACTCGGCAGATTTGAGAAATCCGCGCCGCGCATCACAACAAATCCCGCAATAGCCGCCGCTGCCGCCGAAGTGCCTATTACCGCCCACTTTAAGGTGGATTTTTTCATTTTGTCGGAGGGTACAAGCTTTTCGTCGACCTCTCCTATTGTATAAAGCAATTTTTCCTCGTTGTTCATCTTTATTATCCTTTCTTTCCGCTATGTATTAAATTGTTTAAGTATCAAAGCCCTCTTCTTCAAGAAATTCCTTTAACGCCTGCCGTGTTCGCGAAAGAGACATTCGTACAGTACCCTCTTTTACTCCGCAGCGTTTTGCTACCTCCTTAACGGGAAGCATATACCAGTATCTGAGCATAAAAATATCTCTCGCGCTTCCCGAAAGCTCCTTTAAAAATCTGTTTAGGGCGTCCTTTAAGGAGACCGTGTCGGTAAAGCTGCTCATATTTTCATCGCTGATACATTCCGCCAGCTCGTCAAGACAAACCGCCGTTTCTCCGTTTCCGCGCTTTCCCGAGTTTGATTTTCGGTATCTGTCGATAGCTAAGTTTCTTGTAATGCTCCCCAAGAAAACCGAAAGCTTTTGGGGCTTGTTCGGCGGGATACTGTTCCACGCTCTCAGCCATGTATCGCTTACACATTCCTCGCTTTCCTCCGCGGAGTGCAGGATATTAAAGGCTACCGTATTACAGTATCTGCCGTACTTTTTACGGCTTTCCTCAATAGCCGATTCCGAGCGTTTTAAGTAAAGCTCCACTATCTTGCCGTCGTTCGTTTTTATCAGTCCTTTCTCCGCTGTTTAAAGTGTAATTACCCTTTCACTTATATAGACGTAAAACAAAGTTAAAATGCAACATATATTTTAATTAAAAAAGACTGCCGCAAAGCAAAAGCTTTTTGCGACAGTCTTATTTTATAAAATTACTTTTGAAATGTCAACCGTTATTCGATTATCTCCAAGTCCTTATACGCGGCGTAGGTATACCCCACATGAAAATCGCCCATGGTGTTTACGGTAAAAATAATTTTGTTTAAAGTCAACTTTGCCTTTATTCCCCTATCGCAGTCTAAAATTCCGGAATATCCTTCCATTTCCGCAATATAGCTGTCGGTGTTTGTCAAAAAGATGGGACCGCAGTCGGTCATAAGCGCAAAGTTGTCCCCGACCCATGTTTCTATCTGCTCAGAACCGTCCCCCGAGCTGCAAAAAGCGGGCAGGGGCGCTTCTCCCGTCGGGTCGGCGTAAAAAACAAGGTCATAAACGTCTTCGGCGTAATTCTCGCCCTGTCTGCACATTAAAATTCCCTCATAAACACACTCGCCGCTTATGCTAACCTCGCTTTCAACAAAGGTCTGTTCCTCGTTCTTCCACATGACCTTATAATTTGCGTTGTCTACCGTCATTCCGTTTTCTAAAACGTCTCCCGCCTTAACCTTAAAATAATCCGGATCGTCTATGACTATGTCAACGGGATTGTTAAACGTCCAAGTGTCGTAATTATAACAGTCGGGGTCGTCAATACTGTTTTGGAATACGGGCTTTGCGTAGCGCAGAAAGCCGAAGTTAAATTCAAGCACGGGCATTTCGTTATCGGTGTAGGTTTTTACCGCCTCGGTTTTGCTTACAACAGTGCCGTCGGGAAGGCTAATTTCGTTTTCGGGATATGAGTTTACGGCTGTTCCGCTGTAATCGGGGGTTAAAATATGCTCGTCCTCACTGCTTAATATATATTTATATTCAACGGCGGGAACGTAAACATCGCCGTACAGCGTTTCATCTTCTTTCCACTCCGGGAACGGGGGGGCAAGCTCCACGTAAAACCGGTAATAGGGCTTAAAGTATTCATCGTCGCTGGCGTTTAAATAGATCAGCTCCGCTTTTGCAATATCTTCCTCTTTTATTGCACCTCCCTTTAAAAAGCTGTCGGGAAAACTCTTAAGATAGCTGCCGCTCAAAAGCAGCTCTCGTGCTCTTTCAAGGGATATGACAGGATAATCTCCCATATAGTCGGATATGCACAAAAGATTTCTAAGCTGAATTTTATAAAGCCCCTCTTCGTCGAATATGAATGAAGCGTTTGCCAAATTGTAATTAACAATGCTTTCCACGATATCTTCCGAACCGTTATATACCTTGTAGCCGCTGTATTTATCGTTTTCGGCAATTAAAACCGGATTTTCAAATTGCAGTAGATTTTTAAAGCGGTCGGCAAGATAAGACAATATTTTTTCCCTCTGATCATTGTCGGGGTCGGCAATCATATATTCATCGGGCAGCTTAAGACAATCGAGGAAGCTGACATTTATATCACTGTCGGCGTAAACGGTAACATCGATCATATCAAGTCCGTATGCCTCGCCGCTGCATTCGGCAGCAAGATATACGGGAAGATCCTCGTTCTCTCTGGTGTCCCAATTGATATAATCAAAGCCAGAGTTTTGGACAGTAACCCCCAACGCTTGAACCGTGTTATCCAGCATTGGAGTTAACTGCTCTTCGGTAAGGCAGCGTATGCCTGCCGGAATAAATCCCGCATAGGTGTCGGGTGATCTGTTTTTGAACACGGGAAGAGAGGTAAGCTCCGTTTCCTCGCTCCAAGGGTTGCCGACCGACGAATTTTCTATATCCGAAGCCGTGTATAAATAAGCCCTTGCTTCATACGCTTCTTCCCAATAGATTATAAAGTGTTTAAGCTCATAGGGTATTTTCGGCGGCTCGTCGATAATTACCTCTTTGCTGTAATCGGCGGGAGAATATATCTGATAATCCTCCCAAGGCATTTTTGCCGTGCCTGTGCCGCGCAGTATCACAAATCCCGCGATAGCCGCCGCTGCGGCAACGCTCCCCACTGCCGCCCATGTTACCGGCGACACCTTTTTCTTTTCTTTAACAATGGCGGGGACGTTCTCGTCGTCCAGCTCGCCTATTTCATAAAGCAATCTGTCGTTGTTTCTCATGATTTATCGTCCTTTCGTACAAGGCAGCACCGCGAAAACTGCGGCTGCCCCTAAAACTAAATATCAAAGCCCTCGTTTTCCAAAAATATCCTAAGAGCCGTCCGAGTTCTGTGAAGCGACATTTTGACCGCTCCCTCGCTGAGCTTAAGCCGCTCCGCTATATCCTTTACGCTGAATATGTACCAGTATCTCAGCATAAATATTTCCTTTGCCTGCGGAGCCTGTTCGCATAAAAACTGTTTGAGCGCGTCTCTCAGCGAAGGCCCGTCGGGAAAGGTCTCCTCGTAGCCCACGCACTCCGCCAGCTCGTCCAGACAAACCGCTATTTCACCGCCGCCCCGCTTTTCGCGTCTTTGGCTTCTGTATCTGTCTATTGCCAAATTGCGGGTGATCCTGCCGAGAAAAACGGAAAGTCTGTTGGGCTTTTGCGGCGGAATACTGTTCCACGCCCTGAACCATGTATCGTTGACACATTCCTCGGATTCCTCTTTGGAGCGCAGAATGTTATAGGCTATAATATCACACTGCCTGCCGTATTTGGTCTGGCTTTCCTTAACAGCTTCCTCCGAACGTTTAAAATACAGATCGATTATCCTGCTGTCCTCCATTGAACTTCTTCCTTTCCTGTTATGACCTGCCCGCGGTGCAAGTTTAATACTAATCCCTTTTAAAATTGTGGGATTAGTGTTTCGGGTGTAATCTCAATCTAAAATTATTTATTGAAATTTTTAGAGGTATTTTAGATTGAGATTAGTTTATCTGAAGAGGGGTGTTTTTTGTCCCTCACACATTAAGACGATAAACCCAAATAAAGGTAACGTGGTTTTTAAAAAAATTTTATGGCTGCCCGTTTTTGGCAGCCATAATTATTTTACATAATTACTTTAAAAATGTCAATGCGTATTTTGTTTTTACCTTTCCGCTTCAAAGCTTACAAACTCCGCCGTTTCAATGTCATCATAAACCATACCCGCCGCCTGCATATCCTCATAATCACTGCAAAGGTAAGTAATATCCCGCAAGGTGAGCCGTCCCTTTACATAATTGCCGCTGCCGAGAATATCCTCGGTATTAAAATCGTTTTTCGGATAAATTGTGCCGCCGTCGGTTACTAATGCAAAATTACCGTCAAGATCGGTCAGATAGTTGGCAATAACATCTTCTTCCCCTTTTCTTCCCGATGATAAAGGTATAGGGTTTTGAGCGGGATCGGGATAGAACAGCACCGCCCCATATTGCCGACCTAAGATTCCCTCTATCGTAATTTCCCCGTCAAGAGTTATTTTGCTTGTAGATATGTTTTGACCGCCGCCGCACTCGATGCCGAAGCTCGCGCTTTTGACCGTAAGTCCGTTTTGAAGTACATCGCCTGCCTGTACCTTAAAATAATCGGGGCTGATGTATATCAAATCCTCGTCGGAGACATTAAAGGAAAATGTGTCAAAGTCGTAAATATCGGGATCGTCAATGGTGTGAGAGAAAACAGGCTCCGCGTACCGCATAAAGGCAAAGTCAAATATCAGACCGGGGGAGGAAGTGCTTCCAAAGGTCTCCGAAGCCTCGGAGGGACTTAAGGTCGAGCCGTCGGGTAAAGAAATCTTGTCGTAATAATAGGAATCAATGACGGCCTGATCTCTTTTTTTGGCGTATGGGTCGCCCGCTATATACTCCGACCTTATCGCGGGAACGTAAAACTCGCCGTATTCCTTTAACCACGCTCCCGAAATATTATACATGATCGGAACCGCTTCGATCTCCGCGTAAAAACGGTAGTAAGGCACTAAATACCTGCTTTCGCTGAAGCGGTACACCAATTCAACCTTTTTAACGTCCTCCGCTTTCAGACCGCCGTCCTTTATATAGTCCTTTGAGAAGGGTATCAGATATTTGCCGTCAAGCAAAAGCTCCCTTGCCTCATCTGCGGTTATTATGGGATAATCCCCCAATTTCTCCGAGGCAAAAAGCTTGTTGGTCAGGGTAACGCCTCTTATACTGTTAACACTTCGGTCAAACTCGGCGTAAGCTAAATTATAATTTAAAATTTTTTCTGCCGTATTTTCGGAATCCTCGTATACTCTGTATTTATATTCGTTTATAGCCGTCATTTCCTCCGCGTACTGATTCGCGTAGCTCATTGAACGGCTTTCGGTATAGCTGTTGAGGACGGGACTTCTGAACGAAAGCAAGTCGGCAAACTCATTGACAAGATATTCAAGACCTGCCCTTGCCTTGTCGGATTCGTCGGCGGAATGGTCAATTGAGTATTCATCGGGCATAATAAATGAGTCTTCACCGTAGCCATCGTCGTGAAAACGAATTCCAACGTCTCCCGTACCGTACACTGTTATCGTTATATCGGAAATTCCTCTATATTCTCCCTCGCAAAATCCCATAAGCACGTTGTAGGGAACAAGGTCGGCGTTTGGAGACTGATTTTTTACAAAAGAGCTGTCTTTTAGCGTAAGTCCCATTTTTTTAGCCGTGTCTTTCAGCAGCTCATTCATTTGAGTGTCGGTTAAATTAAACATCTCGTAAACGGGCAGGCTGTCTATCTTCAATTCCTCATTCCACGGATTTAAGTCCTCCAGCAACGAAATATCCTCTGCTATACGTATGCCGTTGCCGTAGTGTTCGGTAAGAGTGTATGAAATGGGGTAGTCGGATAAGGTGTAACGGATTCCTTGCAGGTCTTCCGATATGTCGGTTTTCTCGTTTTCGTCAAAGAAGAATTCGTCCTTGACTGCGTGAACGTAAAACGCACCGTAAGGAATCAGACTCTCGTCATAGGAGCTTCCGTAGGGCGTTTCGTTAAGCTCAACAAAAAATTTGTAAAAAGGCTGAAAATATTCCTGCCTGTAGCTTAAATAAACAAGCTCCGTCTTTACAATAACGTCCTCGCCGAATTTTCCACCCTTAACGTCGTCCTCGCCAAAAACGCTTATAAAATCGCCGCCGATCAGCTTGTTTTTTGCCTCCTCCAATGAAATAACGGGATAGCCGCCCATATATTCGGAGCTTGACAGATAGTTATCCAGATATATACAGCCAAGCATATTCTTTGAGTTGCTCGAAAAGACCGCGCGGGCTAAGCTGTAATTTAATATGCTCTCGGCGATATTTTCCGATTTGTCGTAAGCGGCGTATATGCGGTAAGAATAGCTGCTGAACAGATCCGATTGGTAACTGTCGTTATAGGTGTCCGGGGAGGGATTTTTAAACCCAAGCAGATCTTTGAATCTGTCGGTGAGGTAATTCACCGTTTCTGTTGCTTCGCTGTCGCTGCTTTCGGAATTGCCGGTTTCCAAAACGTATTCCTCGGGGATCGGAAGACCGTATTCGGAACCGCCGTCCAAGGGCAAAGATACAAAGTTCACATTTATACTGCCGTCGCTGTCCACGGATATTTCAACCGTTTCAAGTCCGACAGCTTCTCCGCTGCAAACAGCCGTTATCCCGTACAAATTATCCTCGTTTTTTCCGCTGTAATGCCCCTCGGTCTCGAAAACGGAAAGACCTAAAGCTTCGGCCGCGTTTTCGGCCATTTTCGTCATTTTGTCTTCATCAAAATAAATCGGTGTCGCAGAGCCGTTATACGCGAGATTTTTATACACGGGAAGCTCGGAAAGCTGTATGCTTTCATTCCACGGGCTCATATTCGTATATTCGGAAATATCGTGATAAAGGTACACCTCGAAGCCGCCGCTGATCTCTCCGCGCGAGATTTTGGGCAGTCCTCCGGAGGGGGGATTAAAGCTTATTTCCGTATCTGTCCCGTGCTCCCCTTGGTTGTCTTTTATCAGGTCGATTATATCGCCCATATTTTGCGCCGCAAATAATCCCGCAACCGCCGCCGCTGTTACAGCCGCGCCCGCTGCCAGTTTCAAAGGCGTTTTGCTTTTTTTCTTTTTGCTCTCCGCGTCGGGGATAAGATCGTCCCTTACGTCTCCCAACACCTTAAGCAGTCTGTCGTTATTTTTCATTTTTATAGTCAATCCTTTCGATACTACGTAACGTTTCTTTGACTCAATTAAATATCAAAGCCCTCGTTTTCAAGAAATATCCTTAAAGCCGTTCTGCTTCTGTGGAGCGACATTTTTACCGCATCGCCGCTTAGTTTCATTCGGTTTGCTATGTATTCGGTGTCGTACATATACCAGTATCTTAGCATAAATATTTCCCTTGCCTTCGGGGTCAGCTCCTCTAAAAAGCATTCAAGAGCTTCCTTCAAAATAAGATCGTCGGTAAAGGTCTCCTCATATCCAACGCACTCCGCCAATTCTTCAAGGCAGACGTCGGTCTCGCCCCTGCCTCTTTTGCCAGTCATCAGCTTTCTTAATCTGTCTATCGCCAAATTGCGGGTAATTCTTCCCAAAAAGGTGGAAAGCTTGGTGGGCTTGGTTGGAGGGATAGAGTTCCACGCCTTGAACCATGTATCGTTGACGCACTCCTCACTGTCCTCTCTGGAGCGCAGAATATTATAGGCTATAATTCCGCACTGTTTGCCGTATTTGTCCCGACTTTCTTTAACAGCCGCCTCGGAGCGTTTGAAATAAAGCTCTATTATTCGGTTGTCGTCCATTATATCAGTCCTTTCCCCTTGAAAGCTGTGAAAGTTATAATAAGCTTAAAAGTCCTTTCATATATTCAGACGTATTTTTAAAATGAAAAGTAACGTTTT
>JAAVIG010000078.1 GCA_014796735.1 Oscillospiraceae bacterium | reverse complement strand
CTTCGGCATAGGCAGCTTTACACCGGGCAGCTTCGATATGGGAAGCTTCGGCGCAAATTATTACAATAATAGCACAAATGACGGTACGCTTGGCGAAAACAAGGAAAAGACCTGCTTTGCGCCTGCCGCCGTACAATTGACCCCCGAAGAAAAAATAAGGCTGAATATTTCCTCATGCTACTTAAACCGCTTCGGATACGGACTTCACTTAATATAACCGCTTTTATTGCGGCTTTTTACCGATACATGATCCCGATAACACAAAGAAAGGAACAGTATGAAAGCAATTCATATTATTTCCACCGCGCCGTATTTTGCAAAAAATCCAAACGGCGCATATTTTATGGATAAATTTGAGTTATACTCCGCCGTGATTTCCGCTTTAAACTGGAGAGGCTTCGGCGGAGAAATGATACTTGCCGCCGACAGCAGGGCTGCGGAATATATTAAAGGTCTCGGCTTAGGCGCGGTATGGAATAGTGTTGAAACGGTGGTTCCCGACGATCTGGAGGGGATAAATCCGAAAATGTTCTGGGCGGCGGGAAAGCTGTTGGCACTTCGTGAAATACCCGCGCCAGTCACAATGATAGACACCGATTTTATTGTATGGAAAAAACCCGAGCTGCCCCAAAACCGAATCGTGGCGGCGCACAGAGAAAATCTTACCCCCTCGGTCTACCCCGATATTTCTTCCTTTAAATTCAAGCGGCCTTTTCCAATGAGCGGCATGAACGAAAAGGTATTGCCCATGAACACCGCTTTCTTATACCTTCCCGACGAGGAATTCAAGCAGTATTATGTCAATCGGGCAATAGCCTTTATGAAATCGGCAATAGACTGCGACGATTATTTGTGTTATATGGTTTTTGCCGAGCAAAGAATGCTGTCTATCTGCGCGGAGGAAAAAAAGGTGGGCTCACAGGTGCTTATGGATAAAGACGAGCTGTTTTTTCCCCGTGACGATTATACTCATATCTGGGGCGCAAAACAGGTTATAAGAAACAGCGTTCAGGGTATGCACGATTTTTGCGGAAGAGCAAGGGAAAGAATAAAAAAGGATTTTAAAGAATATGAGTTTGTTATCGGAAGGATAGAGGGAGCGGCTTTCGGTAATTGAGTATTTAAAATTTGAAATATACCTTAAAAAAATTTTCGAAAAAACTATTGACAAGTTTTTCAAACTGTGCTATAATTATTAAGCGATGAAACGCTGATATAGCTCAGTTGGTAGAGCGCATCCTTGGTAAGGATGAGGTCATCGGTTCAAATCCGATTATCAGCTCCATAATTAAACCGCTTGATAAAGCCTTTTGATGGATTTGTTAAGCGGTTTTTGTTTTCCTTGAACAACAATTAATGCGCCATTAAAAAATGATATTTAAAGATACTGAATATGCCTATACATTTATTTGATATACAGCACCTAACTTTACACTTTACTTCATGTAAGTATTTAACCTGAAAGTGCGTACTTGACTTTCCTAAAATACATGTTATAATTTTGATACAATATGCAGGAAAAGTCAGGTTTCCTGCGAAAAAGCTTTCATGAAATGACAGGAGGAATTTATTATGAGTAAAAAAATTGTTGTAATTACAGGAAGCCCGCGCAAGAACGGCAACAGCTTTGCCATGACCGACGCTTTCATAAAGGCGGCCGAGGCGAAAGGACATACGGTAACCAGATTTGACGCCGCAATGAAAAACGTCGGCGGTTGTCGCGCCTGCGAGACATGCTTTAAAACGGGAAAGGCCTGCTCCTTTGACGATGATTTCAATATTGTTGCTCCCGCCGTTTTGGAGGCGGACGCGGTCGTATTTACCATGCCCGTTTATTGGTACTCCATTCCCGCACAGATAAAAGGTGTTATTGACAGGCTGTTCAGCTTTGTGGTAGGCGGCAAGGATATTTCGGGCAAGGAATGTGCCCTTATCGCTTGCTGCGAGGAGGACGATATGTCCGTTATGGACGGCGTGCGTATTCCGATAGAACGCTCCGCCGCGCTGATGAAATGGCACATGGTTGGCGAGCTCCTGATCCCGGGAGTATTGAACGTCGGAGATATTGAAAAGACCGACGGCTGCAAGCAGGCCGCAGCGTTAGCGGAAAAGTTTTAAAGGGAAACCGTAGAGTGCTCAAATAAAGCCGTCAAAAAAATTCCCGCGCCGGAATTTCGCAATCCGGCCGCGGGATTTTTATTGTATCGCATTTATCAAAACTCAGAAAGTGTTCTTAATGAAAAATCATTCTGAAATAATTGTACAAATGCGGAGTAACGCTGCTTGCATCATGCCCCGTTGACGACATCGAATGCCACAAATGCTCAACCTTGTTTCGGGTGAAAATACGCTCATACTGCGCCGGATTGCTGCCGACTACGCCGTCGTTTTCCGCTGCGCTCAGCAAAAGGAGGTACGGTGCGTCGTCGTTAAAGGCAAGCTCAGATACCTCGAGCTGCCACGGATCACCCGATCCTTTTGTAAGCCCGGGTGCGGGACAGACCGCACCGATATATCCAAACAGCTCAGGGTGTGATATTCCGATAAAAAGCGATTCCCTGCCGCCCATTGAAAAGCCCGTTATCGCCGTGTTTTCCCTGCCCTTTGCCACAGAGAAATTCTCCTCTATAAACGGCATAAGGTCGGTGGTCATATCGTTTATAAAATTATCGTAATTCAGAGTATTTTGAGTATCCATTCCCGTGCAGTAAGGCATATCTTTGCTGCAATAAATATAGGGCAAAACAACGATCATTTCCTTTGCCTCGCCGTCCGAAACAAGATTTGCCAGCATCTCAGGGATATGCACGATCTCTCTTGCCATCCAGTCTTCGTTGTCGTAATAACCGTGAAGAATATAAAGCACCGGATAGTCCTTATCGTCGGAGTAGCCCGCGGGTAAAAGAACGTTTACGTGAGTATCGCGCTCGGCTGTCCTTGAATAGTAAGTATATTTCTCAAACTCGGGGTAAACAACTTCGTCACGTTTTTCCAAAATTTCCTCGGGCGGCATTTCCGCAAGCATTTCGCCGCATTTTTCCATATACGTTTCCTCCAATTCGGCTTCGGTCGGTTCGGTAACGCTCTCTTCTCCGCTTGTTTCGTTATTTTCTGCGGCAATACTATTCTGCTCCGGAACATTGCTGCCGTTCGCAGCATTGTTCTGACAGCCCGAAAGACAAGCCGCCAGCATAACGGCTAAAACGATCTTGAATTTTTTCATTTTATCACCTCGTCAAAACTCAATTAAAATCGGGCAGCTCGTCTCTTGTGATAATAACCTCGCTGTTGTACACTTTTTCCATCATATCAAACGATGTGTACGCGTCGGAAAGCTCCGTTGTGCCGTTTACCACAATAAAATCCCAGTTCCACACCGCGAACCACAGCCAATAAGCGTTATCGCGCACTATCAGATCGGGATCGGGCATTGTAGCACACTCGCTCATTGTAACAAGCTTCCCGTTCCCTGCCCAATCGGCGATTTCCTCCAGTGCGGCGGGACTTGTTCCGTAATCGTAAGCGTTGCTGTAAATATCAATAGCCGCTATATCGCAATATTGATCGCCGGGGTACCAGTCCTTATCCTGACCGTTCCATACCCATATCAGATTGTTGAGCTTGTGATAATTCGTCATTCTTTCGTACATGAGCTTCCAGAGCCATTTGTAGGAATCGGCTCCCGAGGCTCCCCACCAGAACCAGCCGCCGCTTGCTTCATGGAGAGGCCTCCACATTACCGTAACGTTTTCCGACTCCATTCTTTTCATAAGCGAGGAAATATTATCAATATCTTCGATCAATTTCAGCGTTTCAATGCTGATCTTTCCACTGTTGTACAGCGCTTCCGCTTCGGAAAGTCCAAGAAGCGCGACATCTTCCTCCGTGACCGCGTTGGAGAGCTTGAATCCGGTGCTTTCGGTATAAAACGCGCACTCGTTATAAGGCGCGTACCAGTGCCAGTCAAAGGCAACCAGTCCGCCGTCCCTGCTCCAGTCAATGGCAAGCTCCACGTCCTTTGCGGAAGGATTGTTATGACAAAAGCTCATGGAATCGTAAATAAAGTCAAATGTCCTTACAGCGGGATATTTGCCGATACCGAGATAAAGAGCGTCGGTTTCGGTGTTATTTCCGTAATCGGTGCATTGTCCCGACAAGGTTCTTTTTCCGTAGATCTCGGTTAAATAACGGTAAATTTTTTTGGTTTTCTTATTCGCGTTCGGATTACAAAGCTCCTGTGTTACGTTTTGGTAAATTTCATCGCTGAGCGGCTCACCCTTTTCAATAAGGACAGAATCAAGAGAAAACCAACTCCAACCATCTCCAAGTGTGATCTTGTTCTCTCCCTCCTCAAGGAATATACCGTTTACCGTTGATTCAGCCCAGTCTCCCGCTTCGGAATAAATATCCATTACCTTTGCGCCGTTGAAAAGAAGAGGATTTTCTTTATGGCCACCTGCGCAGTGCCTTACGGTAATTTTGTAGTACTGGCTTGCGGGAATATCCACATTGAGCTTAAATACCCTGTTATCGGTAATTTCAATATACCCGCTGCCGCTGTAGCCCGCAATATCGGTTTTTACGGGAAGTCTTGAATCGCTTTCCGCTTCAATAAGACAGCTGAAATCCATTTCATTGATCCCCTCAAAGCTGAGCTTTTCATAATTATAAGCATTTACCGAATTACAGCCGGTCAAAAGTATAGTTGACGCTGCGGCAAGCGATATTATCTTTTTTGTTGTATTCATGTTTTCTTCCTTTCCAAATCGATTCACGCGAAAAAAATATAAACGCTATTCTTGATTCAAGGATAACATTTTTTATATTTCAAGTCAATTGAAAATTTTTCACACTTTTCACCGATTTAGTTTCAAAAAACTAAATTATACATCTGTAAATCACTGCATACACGGAGTTTACAGCTATGCAATGAAATAAAAAAACAAAAATCGCTTGACCCATATCCCGAATAGGATTATAATATATTTGTCGGAGCCTTACCGCGGAGATCAATTCGGCTTACTACTTTTTATCTGGGGTTTTTATGGCAGTAGTTATAAATCAGAATGAATACCCGTATACCGAACAGGTAAAAAAGCTTCCCGTTTATCTTACGGGAATCGGAGGAACGGAGTGGCAGGGGCATATTATCAGAGAGGGCGGGTACTATTGGCATCAGATATTGTTTTGCTCGGGCGGAAGCGGTATACTTAAGTATGATAATACAGCTGTCAGAATCGAAAGCGGATGTATATTCTTTCTTCCCGCCGATTATCCCCATGAATATTACCCCGAGGAGATCAAATGGGATACACGCTATGTGGCGTTTGACGGCTATGCCTGCCGCGATATTTTAACGGAGCTGAATATGACCGCGCCTATGGTTATAAGAACAGACGAATTAGGTTCGTTAAAAAGGCTGTATGATAAGATTTTTGTAGCCTTGAAATCGGATAAGGTTTATGGGAATTATACCTGCTCGGGGCTGGTTTACAGCTATATTTTAGAGTTTCACAGGCTCGCTTCCGATAATGCGGTTAAGGGCGGGGCCGAGAAAAGCAATATATTGATGCCTGCGCTGAACTATATTGACGATAATTTCCGCGGCGATTTTTCAATCGCGGCGCTTGCCGAAATCTCGGGAGTTTCGCAGCAGTATCTATGCCGTATTTTCAAGCAAACAATGAACCTTCGCCCAAATGAGTATGTTACAAGGCGGCGGTTGACTGAAGCAAAAAAACTGCTCTGCGAAACAGATCTGTCGGTATCAGAGGTTTCCGCGCGGTCGGGCTTTTCGGACGCGGGGTATTTCTGTACCGTTTTTCGCCGTTATGAATCAATGACGCCCATTGAATACAGAAAAAACTACGGGAGTTGATTTTTTTGAAAAAATTTAAAGCATCTTGCACATTCTCCCATTTTATGCTATAATATGATAAAATCTCTCATAAAGGGGAAAACGCTTGTGCAAACAAAGGACATTGAGGAAGAACTCGACAATTCGGCGGATTTCAGCGAAAATTTGATTGAAAACAATGCCCCTCCGAAGCTCTGCGAGCTGCTGAATAATTATATAGAAGAGAAAAAAATGACCAAGGCGGAGGTTATCCGCATGCTAAATATCGACCGCAACTACGGCTATTGGATCCTCAACGGGTCGCGCAATCCCACGAGAAACTGTCTTATCCAGCTGTCGCTGTTACTGGAGCTTAATGTAGAGCAGATCAATTATTTGATGCGGCTGGCGGGAAAATCTCCTCTTTATGTCCGCAACGCAGTTGACGCAAGAGTTTTCTATGCGATCAAACACCATATGGATTACTTTGATGCAATAGACTTTATTTGGAGCGGAGCCGTTACGTAATGCCCGCGCTTAAAAAATTATAAAAAACAAGCCTTGGAAAATCCTCGGCTTGTTTTTTATACTGTGGCTATTCCCTCCAGTTCTTGTTCAAAAAAGCAATAATTACATTTGGTGAATACCTCACGGTAAATTCCGTATCTTCTATGCCGAGCTTTTCTTTAAGATCGGCACGAAATTGCTCATTCATTTTGTCATACAGGCTGTCTATAAGAAACGGAGCAACATGAGTTACAACTCCGTTTTGTCCCGTCTCCGAATAATCTCTCACTATTCTGTTAAGGATCACTTCGTATGCATAGTCGGTGCTGCTGGAAAAATAATAATGACGCCCTCGCTGAAAATAATAATTTTTCTTCGGAGAAGCCGCCGCATATTTCCCTTTCAAAAGGTGCTCATATTCAGAGCTCAGGGTATAACCGTGAGCCGTCATATATTCATCGTTTGTAAGAAAATAAGTCTGAAAATAATTGCCGTCTTCGGTGATCTTCAATTTTGTGACGGCCGAGCCTGAAAATTTATCACCGTAAACGTCCGCATTATACCATATATCATTCTCCAGCTTAAATCTGCACCATGCGCGCGGCTCTCCCATAAACTCTCCCTCAACCGCATAACATGGCAGCCCCGCCTCCTGCACATAATAGCAAAAGGCTTTTGCAAAGCCGATATCGTCGGCGGCCTTGTTAATGGTGACCCCGT
The DNA here is from genome assembly GCA_014796735.1 of Oscillospiraceae bacterium. Classification (GTDB taxonomy): domain Bacteria; phylum Bacillota; class Clostridia; order Oscillospirales; family Ruminococcaceae; genus Ruminiclostridium_E. Next base: position 1,320 of record JAAVIG010000078.1, on the reverse strand, counting down.
AGGCGGAGGAGCCGAGAAGGTCGGAATTGCGCTCTAAAGCCTTTGTGTTGGCTATCATGTAATTATGGATAGCACAAAGGGTATCTATATTATTGTCCTTTCTGCTGACGCGCACTACCTCCGAGACCTCGGTCTCCATAGCTTTCCTGTCCGTTCGGGCATAAACCGGCTTTATGACGGCAGCGTATCCGCCGCGGTCGTCTCCGATGTCTATATTTAGGCTTCCCGCATAGTAAAACTGCGGATTATCAAAAAGCACTCTTTGATAAACAGCCTCCGCCGTATCCTTGTCATAGGTCAGCGGAGTAAGCTCAAGGGCTTCATCGCTGTTGGCAACGCAGTTATAGATAAGCTCGTAAAGCTCTTTCAGGTTATCGTCAAGGGTAGAATAAAGCACCTTGGTTTTGTCGCTGTCGGAAAAGCACACCCTTGCTTTATTCATATCGGGAGAAAAGGTAATGTGCTGCTTATAATTGTAAGAAGCCGCACCCTGCGGCTCGGAGTCCGCGGTATGCTCCATAAGACTGACGGGCTGAGGTTCAAGCGGGATATTGTTAAGATCGCTTAACAATTCCTCTGCGTCCTTATACCTGTCCTCCTTTTTAAGGCTTGCGGCTTTCCGGATCACGCTCCACAGCTCGGGTGCTATACCGAACAGGTTTTCCTTGAAGGTATCATCGTCCTCAAAGCGCGCCATGGGATCCTCGGGAATATCTCCCGTAAGCGCAAAATAAAGAGTTGTACCCAAGGCATAAATATCCGTCCACGGCCCTTGAACGCCCTTTTTATGGTACTGCTCAAGAGGCGCAAAGCCGGGCTTGAGTATAACCGAAAAGTTTTGCGAATATTCGGCGATCACCTGCCTTGCCGCTCCGAAGTCTATAAGCTTTACCCTTCCGTCGCTGCACAGGATTATGTTGTCGGGGGTAATATCTCTGTGCAGGACCGACGCTTTATGTGCCACCGAAAGGGCGTTTCCCATACTTTTGGCAATATAAAGAGCCTGCGGAGCGGTGAGCATTCCTTTATCGCGGATATACTCCTTCAAGGTTTGTCCGCACAGGTATTCCATAGCTAAATAAGCCGTATCGTTTTCATAGAAATACTCGTAAACCTCTACGATATTGGGATCACCGTTGAACCTTGAAACTAATTTTGCTTCCTCATAGAATTTTTCGGCGCCTAACTCAAAGGTTTCCTTACTGTCCTCGGAGGCTGCCGTTACCGCAGAACCTCCCGCAGTCCGCCGAGCCACTATGTAAGGGAAATACTCTTTAATTGCCACCTTCTTTTCCGACTCGGTATCGAAAGCGAGATATG
>JAAVIG010000077.1 GCA_014796735.1 Oscillospiraceae bacterium | reverse complement strand
TTCCTCGGTCATTCACCGTATAATCGGCGCGGCTCCCGAGGATTGCAAGGAGCTTACCGCGGACGTTTTCTTTGCCGCGTGGCAAAACCGAAGCAAGCTTCAAAACGGAAAGGTAAAAAGCTACTTGGGCGAGATAGCCCGAAACAAAGCCTTTAACTTTATCCGAGACAGTAAAAGCTTTCTCCCCTTGGACGAAGAAATTATATTTAATAAGGACGACCCGCAGGAGTACACCGAAAACAAGGATATGTCCGTTAAGCTGAAAAAAGCGTTGTCCCAGCTTGACAGCGGCAAAAAAGAACTGTTTTTAAGATATTACTACTACGGTCAGAAGGTCAAGGACGCGGCGGCGGATATGAACATCAACCTGTCCACCGCAAAGATATGGCTGAAACGGGGCAGAGAAGAACTGAAAGAGATATTGAGCAAGGACGGGATAGTGTGCTGACGGATAAAGGACGGCACGGAAAGGACTGATATTATGAACGATAACGACATCAGAAAGCTTATAGATAGCTGTACCGGCCAAATTGAGGAAACGGGCGTTAATTCCGATGAAGTAAAACGGCTTGTTATGGCTAAAATCGGCGCGGAGAACAAAAACACCGCTATTGAAGATACCGAAAACGACGTGTACGCTGAACCGGTGTTTGTCTCCAAAAGCAGCGGAGGTAATCTTAAGTTTAAAATTGCCTTTACCGCGGCGGCAGCGGCGGCTTGCGTAGGAATAGCGGTAGTGGGATTTAATTTTGTCCGCGGAAATATAAGCGACGATCTGCTTATCGCGGGAAGCGGAAAAGATGCGAGCTTTAACGGCACCGCAGACGGAGAAGACATCTCCTTAATTGATAACGAAAAAGGCGAAGACGTCTCACTGCTTGAACAGAATGCCGAAGCCGCCGCGCAGTCGGAGAATTTTTTGCGTGTAACTCTGCTGAACGGCATCGAAAGGACATACTATCTCAACGGAAGTTGTCAAACAATTGAATATGATATTATAGATATACTTGCATTAGGAGACAATGAGCTGTGGTTTATCGGAAACGGCGAAAAAATAAATGTTACCAAAGCCGCGGGGGATAAATCCTATTATATCTATACCTATGTCAATGAAAACACAAAAAGAGAGCATAAGGTCATAGTGGGCAATACCACCGAGCCTGCCGAGTGCGGATATTTTGAGCTGTACCGTATAGATGACATTGAGGGATATGAGAAATCCCACGGTTGGCAGACAGACGGAAGAAACTGCTATATAAACTCCGATATATCCTCGCCAATAGCGGAGGGCTATAAACAGTGGGTATATGACGCTTTGGAGGAGCTTGGGCTTACGGCTTTCGACGGAAAGGCATCTGAGAGAGCGGGTAACGGAGAAATTATCGACATGATCAACGCCGTGTATATCACAGGCTCTCCCTTGCCTATTTTCCCGATCTCCGATAAGGATTTCACACTTATTTATGAAGATGATATTATAAATTTAACGTCCTTAGACGATCCGCTGCCAGACTACTTAACGCTTTTGGAAGAATTCAAGCTGATGAACGGCGATACAATAAGAATTGCCCTCATAGACGAAGATAGGCTTACTCGTCCCGATAACAATCGTTACACTACCTTGGTATACCGAAACGAAAACAGAAACTCTTTATTTGTAATGGAGAACGACCGAATCTTCTTTATCGGAAACAATGAACACATAGATATTACCGACGAGGTAGGCGAAGACAAGGCGTATATTTATTCCTATACCAATCCCGACAGAAATAAAACTCATTACTTTGCGGCAGGCGGAACCGCGGAAAGTTTTGTATATACCGAGATTTATCCCGTATATAACGAAGAGAAAAACGAAATTATGTGGCACTCCTGCGGCGTAGGGTTAGACTATTCCTATTCCGCTACAAATCCTTTGATGGCTTACGTTGTTAAGCAATTAAATCAATTAAATATAGATATATATGGCGAGTACACCTTCGATGAAGCCCTTGACCTGACCGTCGGTAAAAGCGGCAGCAAGGATAACTTCATGCCGTCATATTCGGACCCTCTTCCCGAGGGCTATGACCTTGCGGAGGAAATTACGCTGTTGAACGGCGATAAGGTAAAGCTTATACGTTCAGGCGATAATCCGTACAATGCTTTGGAATACCATGTTACTACAAATGACTTCCCTATCTTTTCATTGGAGAACGGACGGATCTTCTTTATCGGAAATGGTGAACACATAGATATTACCGATTCGGTAAGCGAGAATTCGGCATATACCTATTTCTACACGCACCCCGACAGAAACATAATGCATTGCATTGTGGCATGCGGAACCGCCGACACCTTTGAATACGCGGAGGTTTATCCAATGGACGAAGATGAAAACGGAAACCTTAGGTGGAACGCATGGGCGGTAATAACGCCGGGAGCTGATTACGATTTTTTGAAATCCGCTGTTGAGGGGTTATTGATTAACGGAAGCGTTACGGGAATAAGCGAAGTAATGGTTGACGCTATTTTAAAAAACACCAATGAGGCGTCGTTTGGTCCCTTGCCCGAGGGAGTAACTCTTCAGGAGGAATTTAATTTGCTTGACGGCGCTCCCGTAAGGATCGGTATAGACGCCAAAGGCATAAACTGGGTATCATTGTACAATACAGACGACATCGACATTTTTTCCTCTGAAAACGGAAAATTGTATTTTATCGGAAACGGCGAGCATGAGGATATTACCGATCTTATAAGCGAGGATAAGACTTATGTTTATTCCTACATTCACCCCGAAAGAAATACGGTTCATTATATCATAGCGGGAGGAAATATTGACGATTTCGGCTATGCGGAGCTGTTTACCGTAAATGAAGCAAAGAGATCATGGTATCTGCACGGTTGTAACTGCTTTAACGTAGAAAGATTTGAGTTGGATCCCGGCGAAATGACCGAGTCGGATTATTATAATGAAATAATCGAGCTGGAAAAATTAGGCGCATATAAGCCTTGGGTTTCCGACGCCATGGCAGAGCTGGATATACCCACTCCCGCAGGAGGGGGCAGTGAAAAAGACTTTTCATATTTGTTTGGCTCGGGTTCATTAAATAATTAAATAATAAAAACAATCGGCTGTCCGAAAAAGACAGCCGATTGTTTTATTAAGAAAAATTATTCTTTGGTAAAGCTTTCCTTTCCAAGTCCGCAAACGGGGCAAACCCAATCCTCGGGAATATCCTCAAACTTGGTTCCTGCGGGAATTCCCTCGTCGGGAGCACCCTCAGCCTCATCGTAAACATAGCCGCAGGGGCATACATATTTAGCCATGATATTTTCTCCTTTCGCATGATTAAAATATAAGGTTATTTTTACCGCCCGACCTGTTTAATATACAGATCACTCGATCTCAACGGCGATTTTCTGATTGTACCTTACCGCGCCCGCGCGCATAACGGTACGGATAGCTCTGGCGATCCTGCCCTGCTTGCCGATAACTCTGCCCATATCGTCGGGGGCAACATGAAGATGATAGACCGTAACACCCTCCTCGTTGACCTCGTCAACGGTCACCTCCACGGCTTCCTTATCGTTTACAAGCTCCGTCACCATTGCAATAAGCAATTCTTTCATCGGCGCTCCTCCAATCAGTTGTTCTTAAGAAGTCTCTTAACGGTTTCGGTAGGCTGCGCACCCTTCTTGATCCATTCCTCCGCCTTTTCCTTGTCAATATTGATAACTGCGGGATTGGACTTGGGATCATAGTAGCCAAGCTCCTCGATAAAACGGCCGTCGCGGGGCGAACGGCTGTCCGCTACTACTACACGGTAAAAGGGGTTGTTTCTTGCGCCCATTCTTCTGAGTCTGATTTTTACTGCCATTTTTTCTTCCTCCAAAAAGTTTTGTTTTTTTGTTTATTTATTTCACATTGAGTTGATTTTTTCTCAATTGTGCAAACTTAAATTAAAGACCGATATTGTTACATGGGGAATCCGCCGCCCATCATCGGAAATCTCGGTAAGCGCTTCTTTCCGTTCTTTCCCGTGACCTGCTTCATCATCTTCTGCATCATATCGAACTGCTTTAAAAGCGCGTTTACGTCCTCAACCTTAGTACCGCTGCCCGCGGCGATCCTGCGCTTGCGCTTGGCGTCGATAATGGAGGGCTTTTCCCTCTCCTTTTTCGTCATTGAGTAAATGATAGCCTTTGTTCTCGGCATGCGGCTTTCGTCAATGTCCTCTTCCTTGATCTTTCCCGCAACTCCGGGGAGCATTTTTATAATGGAGCTTATGCTGCCCATTTTTTCGATCTGCTGAAACTGCGCAAGAAGATCGTTCATATCGAACTTGTTTTCCTGCATTTTTTTTGCAAGCCTAAGCTGCTCCTGCTCGTCCACGGTAGCCTTTGCTTTCTCAATAAGAGAAAGCATATCGCCCATTCCGAGTATCCTGTCCGCCATGCGGTCGGGGTGGAAAGGCTCTAAGTCGTCTATCTTTTCGCCAACGCCCGCAAACTTGACCGGCTTACCCGTAACAGCAAGCACGGATAACGCCGCGCCGCCTCTTGTGTCGCCGTCAAGCTTTGTAAGAACCACACCCGTGATCTCAAGATTCTCGTTAAAGGTCTTAGCCACATTCACCGCGTCCTGACCTATCATAGAATCAACGGTAAGCAGTATTTCATGGGGCTGCACCTTAGCCACAATGTTTTTCAGCTCGTACATAAGCTGCTCGTCTATATGCAAACGTCCCGCCGTGTCCAATATAACAACGTCGTAGCCGTTGTCCTTAGCGTACTTAACGCTTTCCTCGGCAATCACAACGGGATTGGTCTGTCCCATTTCAAAAACCTTTGCTCCCGCCTTTTCGCCTACTATCTTCAATTGATCGATAGCGGCGGGTCTGTAAATATCGCAGGCTGCGATCATCGGACGGCGGTTCACGCTTTTCAGATACTTTGCAAGCTTAGCGGCATGAGTGGTCTTACCTGCGCCCTGCAAGCCGCACATCATGATAACGCAGG
>JAAVIG010000076.1 GCA_014796735.1 Oscillospiraceae bacterium | reverse complement strand
TCTGAGTAATCCCATAAATACAGCAGCTTTTTCATGCTTTCATTGCGCACGCCGCTAAAAATGAAAAAAATTGCGCCTATTCCCTCAAAAAAAAAAAAAAAGAAAAGCAGACTTAAAAGCGGGGTATTTTTTATCTATTGGATACTGACAACTATAATTTATTTTATTTTGACCTTTTTATTGGAGGACTATCAAAGCTATACGGGAGATTGGCATGATTACAAGGCTTGGATTGTCTGGGTAGTTGCGGGACTGCTTTTCCCGGTGGTGATGATTGTTTGCAATTTAATAGAGGATAAAAAGAATATGGATAAGGAAAATAAATGATAAACGAGGCTGCCGCATCGGACGGCGGCCTTTTTTTAAAAATAAATAGAAAAAATATTGCTATTTTTTTTCTTTTATGGTATAATCATAAAAGAAAAATTAAAAAATCTGCCAAGTCCTGCTGCTTGTTTTTATGGGGCAGGGCTATTGCAGTTTTCAAGAGCTTATCTTTGAAAACGGATTATAACGGAGGAAAGTAATGCTGACAGATATTGAAATCGCTCAAAAGGCACAAATGAAGAAGATCAAGGACATAGCCGCCGATCTTGGGATCACCGAGGACGAATTGGAGCCTTACGGTCACTATAAGGCGAAAATCACCGAGGAGTGTATACAAAGACTGTCCGATAAGCCCGATGGAAAGCTGATACTTGTTACCGCTATAAATCCTACTCCTGCCGGAGAGGGAAAGACCACTACCAGCATCGGACTTGCGCAGGGTATGTATAAGCTTGGAAAAAAAGCTGTTCTGGCACTTCGCGAGCCTTCTTTGGGTCCTGTTTTCGGCATAAAGGGCGGCGCGGCAGGCGGCGGATACGCTCAGGTCGTTCCTATGGAGGATATAAATCTGCATTTTACAGGCGATATGCACGCTATAACCGCGGCAAACAATCTGCTTTGCGCCTTGCTTGACAATCATATTCAGCAGGGAAACGCGCTTAATATCGATCCCCGCCGTGTACAGTTCAAAAGATGTCTTGACATGAATGACAGAGCGCTCAGAAACTGTATTATAGGGCTTGGTTCAAAGGTAGACGGCGTTCCCCGCGAGGATCATTTCTGCATTACCGTTGCTACCGAAATAATGGCGATACTTTGCCTGGCGGCTGATTTAAAGGATCTTAAGAAAAGATTGGGCAGCATTTTAGTTGCTTACACCTACGATAATAAGCCCGTATTTGCCAAGGATCTGAACGCGGTAGGGTCAATGACCGCTTTGCTTAAGGCCGCTATAAATCCCAATCTGGTGCAGACTCTTGAAAATACTCCCGCTATCGTTCACGGAGGCCCTTTTGCCAATATTGCCCACGGCTGCAACTCAATAAGAGCCACTAAGCTTGCTATGAAACTGGGAGACTACGCCGTTACGGAAGCGGGCTTCGGTTCCGATCTGGGCGCGGAAAAGTTTTTTGATATAAAGTGCCGTTTTGCAGGGCTTAAACCAAGCTGTACCGTTTTGGTGGCTACTATACGCGCGCTTAAGTACAACGGAGGAGTTCCCAAAACGGAGCTTACCGCCGAGAACCTTGACGCTCTCCAAAAGGGAATCGTAAACTTAAAGACTCATATTGAAAATATGCACAAGTACGGCGTTCCCGTTGTAGTGGCTATCAATCATTTTTACACCGACACCGACGCAGAGATCGAATATATCAAGAGCTTCTGTAAGGAAATGGGCGTTACCGTTGCTTTCTCCGACGTATTCTTAAACGGCGGCGAGGGCGGAAAGGAATTGGCTCAGGCGGTTATCGATACAATAGATAAATGCGAGGGCTGTCAGACCGATTTCAAACCGTTGTACGATGAAAAGCTTTCTATAAAGGAAAAGCTTGATATTATTGCTCGGGAAATATACCGTTCCGACGGAGTTACTTATACTTCTCAGGCGGAAAAGGCGATCAAGGAGATCGAGTCGCTCGGATACGGTGAAACACCTGTTTGTGTGGCTAAAACTCAGTATTCGCTTTCCGATGATCCCGCTAAGTTGGGTAAACCCGAAAACTTCACCGTTACCATTCGCGACGTCAAGCTTTCGTCCGGAGCAGGATTTGTGGTAGCCTACGCGGGCGACATTATGACAATGCCCGGACTTCCCAAGGTTCCTGCCGCAAACAGCATTGATGTTGACGATATGGGCAATATAAGCGGCTTGTTCTGATGAAAAAATATACTTCAAACAGCGTTTCCGACACCGTTTATATTGCGGAGGAGTTTGCGGAATGCTTAAAGGCAGGGGACGCGGTGCTGTATAAGGGAGAAATGGGGGCAGGGAAGACCTACTTTACCAAAGGTATCGCAAAAAGCTTCGGTATAACCGAAGAAGTAACCAGTCCTACATTTGCGCTTATCAATGAATATTACGGCGAAACGAATATTTTTCATTTTGATTTATTCAGAATTTCCGGCTTTGAGGATTTATACGGGATAGGTTTTTTTGATTATTTCGACCGTAACGGCGTATTGTGCATTGAATGGAGCGAAAACGTACCCGATATATGCAATTACTTTGATACCGCTTATGAGGTGGAGATAAGAAAAATCGGAGATGAAAGCCGCGAAATTACTATTGAAAAAATAAAATAGGAAACAAATATGTTGATTTTAGGTTTAGACGCCTCGGCTATTGCAGGTTCCTGTGCTTTATGCGAGGTTAGAGAAGAAAAAAGCGTTATTATTGCCGAAAGCTTTGTTAATACCAAGCAAACTCATTCGCAGACCCTGCTTCCTATGGTTGAAGCCATGATGAAAAGCGTGGGAATAGATTTAAAACAGGTCGAACTGGCAGCGGTCACCGCGGGACCCGGTTCCTTTACGGGAATAAGGATAGGCGTAGCGGCTGTAAAAGGCTTGTCTTACGCTTTGGATATACCCTGTGTGGGAGTTTCAACGCTTCACGCTTTGGCTTACAACTTAGTTGGATTTGACGGTATCGCGTGTGTGGTTATGGACGCGCGGTGCAATCAGTTTTATAACGCATTATTTTCGGTAGGGAAGGGAATTCCCGAAAGACTGACACCGGACAGGGCAATTTCCGCCGATGATCTGGCGGCGGAGCTTGCGCAATATGTGGATAAAAGGATTATATTAGTGGGAGACGGCGCGGAGCTTGCGTTTAAACTGCTGAAAGACGTTAAAACAGAGTTGGCGCCTCTTGCGGTACGATTTCAAAAAGCGGAAAACGTTTGCCTTGCTTCCGCCGAATACGAACAGACCTCGGCAAGAGAGCTTTTGCCGATATATTTAAGATTGCCGCAGGCGGAAAGAGAGCGGCTGGCAAAATTAAATACTTAAAACAAAGAAAGGAAAAAAGAAAATGATAGTTTTAGGCAGTGACAGTGCGGGAACCGAATTAAAAAATCACCTTATTGATTTTTTAAAGGAAAAGGGTTATAATTATCTTGACTGCGGAGAAGAAAAGGATTATCCCGATATTGCCGAGACGGTCTGCAAGAAAATTGTATCGGGAGAAGCGGAAAGGGGCGTTTTGGTCTGCGGTACGGGAATAGGCATCTCTATTTCCGCCAACAAGGTCAAGGGCATAAGGGCCGCTTGCTGTACCGATTATTTTTCCGCCAAGTACACAAGATTACATAACGACGCAAATGTTATCTGCATGGGCGGTCGTGTTATCGGGCAGGGTCTTGCGAAAGAGCTTTTGAATGTATTTTTAAACACGGAATTTGAGGGCGGACGCCATGCCGCTCGAGTTGAAAAAATAAAAAAACTGGAGGATAAATAACTTCTATGGACATGTTGAAAATTCTTGATCACCCCCTTTTACAGCACAAGGTATCTCTTTTAAGAGATAAAAACACAGGTTCAAAGGAATTCCGCGAATTGGTTTCCGAAATAGGCATGCTTATGACCTACGAAGCGACCCGTGATCTGCCTTTAAAGCAGGTAGAGGTTCAAACGCCCGTTGCGATAGCTAAAACCAACATTATTTCGGGCAGAAAGGTTGCTTTTGTTCCTGTCTTAAGAGCGGGTCTCGGCATGGTAACAGGAGCGGTTGAGCTTGTTCCTGCGGCAAAGGTAGGACATATCGGCATCTGCCGTGACGATGAGCACAATGACGGAAGCGTAAAGGTTTATTACTGCAAGCTGCCTTTTGATATAAAAGAGCGCGATGTTATCGTAATGGATCTTATGCTCGGTACTGGTGCGACTGCCGTTAAGGCTATCGATAAGATCAAGGAAAGCGGTGCGCACTCCATAAAGTTTATGACTGTCGTTGCATGCCCCGAGGGCGTAAAGGCTGTTCAGGACGCTCACCCCGATGTAGCCATTTATTGCGGTGCGCTGGATATGGGTCTTAACGAGGATCTGTATATCGTGCCCGGTATAGGCGACGGCGGAGACAGAATTTTCGGTACAAAATAATATTGAATAGGGAACTGTTCCAATTTTTAAGCGGCATTGCACAGAATCGGCAGCGGTTTTGTGCAGTGTCGCTTTTTGTATTCCGGGGAGGTTTTTCAGTATGAATACACTTATCAGAGAAGCAAATGAGCTGCTGCATGATCAAGCCTTTGAGTATGCTGTATGCGGCGGCTTTGCGATAGATTTATTCTTGGGCTATGAATCCCGCAAACATGGTGATATAGATATTTTAGCATATTGGAAGGACAGAAATGCCATTATAGAGTATATGCAATCCAAAGGGTATGAGATTTTTGAAATGCTGGGCGGCGGTAAGTGTCACCGCATTACGGATATAAATAATCAAATGTATCAGAAAAGAAATATCTTTTGCACAAAGGATAATTGCGAGCTTGTTCAATTGTGGGAAACATCTGAGGAAGATATATTATTTATTGATTTCAAGCATATAGGACAAACAAAGCTTAATTTTATGGAATTTCTGTTTAACGATAAATCGGATACTGATTTTTTGTATGCGAGAAATCATGACGTCAGGCGAACTCTTGATAAAGCCGTTTTGTTTGTCAATGATATGCCATACTTAGCTCCGGAGGTATGTTTATTGTATAAATCTACCGATATAACCCGTGAGGGGTATCAGCATGATTATGAGAAAGCGTATGAAAAAATGTCAGACGATCAAAGAGATTGGCTTAACCGTGCGCTTAACATTATGTTTCCAGATGGGCATAAGTGGATAAATATTTAATTAAAAGAAGCTGTCGTTTAACGGCAGCTTTTTTATATATAAAAAATGAAACTCCCGATAACGAGAGTTTCATTAAACAAGTCATTCAACAAATATCAATCGAATTACTTTTTCTTCTTTATAACGATGATAACAACTACCACAACTACAACTACTACTGCAACAATTATACCGATGATCAAGCCAATGTTTGAAGAAGAGGAGGAATTGTTGCTGTTATTGGCGGGAGCTGCAGTGGTGTTGGCAGCCTCTGTAGAGTTATCATTATCGGCATTATTTTCTTCGGCAGAGGTCTCAGGTGCTTCAGTATCTTCGGTGTTTTCCTCAGCGGGTGCTGCGGAAACATAGGGCTGTGAAAGCTCGTCAATTATAGCATTAAGCTCGCTTTCTTCAATTTTGTTTCCGAGGCCGTCAAACGCAAGCATGATATTTCCGTCAATATCCTTGCAAACAAAAGCCTGAACCTTAAGGTTGATCGAGAAGTCACCGCCCCATTCCTGAAGACCTACCTGGTAGCACTCTCCGCCTTCCGGCCAAATAATGTCCTCGTCAGAGGTGTCATTAGCTATGTCATAGGTCAGGGAATAAGCAAACCTTCTGATATATTCAAGATGAAGCTTTTTGCCGTAGTCAACCGTACCCTGGTTACCGTTTTCAAAGCCTTCCGGAGTATCGCCTTCCTCGGGAAGTCCCCACCATTCGTTTGTGTTGGGCCAGTTATATTTTTGATACATGCTCTTGGCAGGTACCGTCTGACCGTTTTCATCAACATATTCTTCTTTATATGCGGGTGAATCAAAATTGTTTTTACCGATCGTACCGCCGTTTGCGGAATAAATAAAGTTTCCTCCGAATCCGTCGAGAGCGGGATCGTAAAGATCAAGGTCAACTCCCATTTCCTCATCGGCGCCTTTTACTGCTTCAAGATAAGCCGTCATTGAAGCTACCTTTGTAACATCAATGCCGTAATCCGTAGCGGGTTTGTTTTCGCTTTCATCGCCGACATTATAAAGCTGAATAAGCCACGAACCGTCTGAGATAGACAAACCATATGCGGGCTGCTGCTCTTCACATGTACCGAGAACATTTCCATCCGCATCTACAACAGTGATGCGGTCATCGCCCAATGTACCTATAACATTCTTTTCGTCATCAAGGAGCTGAAGCTTTTCATTCAATGTTCCCAATACGTTTCCGTTTGCATCGGTAACTTTAGCTTTAGGCACGTAAAGAGCTGCACTTGCAGATATAGCTAAAGAGCTTACAGCTAATATTGAAGCAATTGCTCCTGCTAAAACTTTTCTAAGTTTCATTTCAAATCCTCCATAAAATTTGTTTAAGTACCATAAAATTAACAGAAAGCACGTTAAGCTAACTGTAAGTTAATTATAACTTAATGGAAATTTAAATTCAATAGATATTTTCAACAAGACTTTTTTTATAATATTGTCAATTTCTACAAGTGCACGGGTAATAGTTTAGCTAAATTAACTTAAAACATTTGTATATCATTAAAATAAAAATAAAAAATTTGTTATAATATCTCAAAATACCCTGTACTATTCTTTTTCGTCTGTTTTTTTGTTTTTTGGCGCTGTTACATTCGCAAGGGGATTCTGATCCATAGCCTGTTTTATTTGATTGTCGGAAACGTGTGTATATATCTGAGTTGTATTTAGATTTTCGTGCCCCAATACCTCTTTTAAAATGCGAACGTCAACACCGTTCTGATACATAAGGGTAGCGGCAGTATGGCGGAGCTTATGGACGGAAAAGCCATAACCTGCAAGTCCGGATTTCATCATTTTTTCCTCAATTATTTGTTCGACACGCCTGTTGGATATTCTTTTATACCTTTTACTTAAAAACAAAGCTTTTTCTCCCTGAACATTGGGTCTTATATTCATATATGCCTCATAGGCGGACACACAAGCGTTATTAAGGTATATAACACGCTCCTTATTGCCCTTTCCGATTACCTTTAAAAACGAATATGTAACGCCTGTTTTGGGATCGACAGATTTAATGTAATCATTTACCGAGATTCCTACAAGCTCGGATAAACGCATACCACAGTTTAAAAAGAATGTTATCATGCAGTAATCTCTCGCGTCTGCCCAATCCGATATATCAGAACATTCGGTGAGGAGCTGGTTAGCCTGTTCAATAGTCAAATGCTTCGGCAACGCGTTTTTGGGTGACGGAAGCTCTAATTTGGCAGCGGGACTTACCTCGAACCAACCTTTATTGTCGGTTAAAAATTTAAAAAACTGTCTTATGGAAACGGCTTTTCTGGCACGGGCTTTTTGATGATTCTGACGCTCGTCCATTGTAAAATGCAAAAATCCCATTATATCTGTTAAGGTAACGGATTTTACGTAAGAGTCGGGAGTGTTGGAAATTGAAATTTCGGAAAAATCCGCATCGGTTAAGGACGGATCGTTTTTTACATTTAAATAACGCAAAAATAATCGCAGGTCACAGTAATAATTTTTTACTGTTAGTGCTGAACGTCCTTTGATTACGGACATGTGGTCTAAAAAGTCAATAAGGTATTGGGGGGAGTCTGAACGGTAGCTGAATGTTGATGGATGATTTGTCATTTATTTCACATGTTTTGATATGGGTGAGTAAATAGGGAAGCAAAAGGAAAATATATCTAATTGCGTAAAATGAAAATTGAAAGCATTAACAACTAAGTTAATTGCTTTATGCGTAAAATTAAAATAAAATACGAAATTGTCATTTTACACGATCTGACGTTTCCGATCCTGCCCACATCATAGCTTATCATGTTTAGCATTGTTATAAAGTGAATTTGATTTTTTAATTATATCACCATTTATTAAACTTGTCAAATGTGCTTGCATAAAGGATTTACAGAAAACTTGATAGCAGGGAAGTACTTCACTTTTTAAATTATAACCCTGTTTTACATAAATACATACACATACAAGTTTTAAAAGCACCCCAAAAAGCCCCAAAGCTCCGCAAGACGTAGCGGCAAATCGCCAAAAATCGGGCGAAAAATTTCAGCACTTTAGCGTCGTGAAGCAACGCCCAAAAACACATAAAAATCGGTAAACTTTTCGTTAAGCTTCCCGATCCATGCGCGCAGCACACCAAACGAACAAAGTTATCAGTTGAAAAAATTTTTTTCTGCTGCTTGTTCTTGACAGACACATAAAAATCGGGTAAAATGAAAAAGCCGATGGGCAACCCCCTTTATTTAAATTCCTGCCTGCCCCGTCGGCAAAGCAGGCGCACCCGATTTTTATGTGTCTGTCAAGAATGGCGAAGCCACAGCAGAAAAAAATTTTTTTTTTTCTTCCCCTGCCGGAGGGCAGCACACCAACCAACTGCCCCCGAGGACGCCCGCCGCGTAGGCGAAAAATACACCAACTTATCGGAGAGCACCCACCCGCCCGATTTTTGGCGATTTGCCGCGGAGTCTTGCGGAGTTTTGGGGCGAATAAAATCCGGTTTGTTGGCTTTTAAAACTTGTTACTAATTCCGGAGCACGCGCTCGGGGCGATAGCGTTCCAGTTGCGCCCCGTTATAAGATTATAAAATAAAAAGAACGGTTAATCCCGCGACAAAGCGGGTTGTACCGCTTTTTTTTTATGCGTTTAGATCTGCACATGTGCGCGGATCCTCGCAAGCGAAAAGGGGACAACTGGTAATACGTCCCCTTTAACATCAAACACCCTAAAACCGTTCTATAACTGCAATCGTTTTTCTTTATGGGCTTTTCCCGCGGGGGAATGTGTACAGATTTAGTATAGTTTTAGTTTTTCTGCAGAAGTTTTTGATTAGTTACCTAATTTTTTGTAGCAAAAAAATAAGAGCGGCTAACCGCCCAAGGTTAACCGCTTATTTTTTCTGTTTCAAAATAGATTGAATTTCATCGTCCAATTCATCACTGACGGGGAAGGGCATATTATCATTGAAATAATAGTCAATCCACTTTCCAATCTCGTTGGTGTTTTCTCTGGTGATCTCGCCGTCTTCTTTGATAGCTGCTATGTCCTCTTTCATTTCGGCAACATCAGATTTTAAATCCGATATATCCTTTTTCATGCTTGAAATATCCTGTTTAATCGGCTCTACTTCGTTCTTTATCAATTGGGATATGGCTTGTAAATCTTCTTGAGTAAGCATAAGCTGTACCGCCCTTTCTAAACTGTACATATATTTTATCACTGTACGGGAGCATTGTCAATAGTCAAATTTACATTTA
>JAAVIG010000075.1 GCA_014796735.1 Oscillospiraceae bacterium | reverse complement strand
TGCGTAGTGCTTACAATTCGTTTTTTGCTCCATAAAATTAGTGCGTGAAATATCACTTAGATAAGTTCATCAATTGTTAAATGTCGGCAATTTGCAGTAGTGTTTTATTCATGTTCGGATCGCAGGTGCTGCGTTATTGATTATGTATTTTCATTGGCGACGTTGACTGCTCCCATTGGCTTGTACAATGTATTATCTTGTTTATTCTCCCAACGAGGTTGTGCCACCCTATCCGTTAAAAACGTTCCTTTTACAATAACTGCCCCACAGCAGGGGCGGAGCCAAATTTTCGCTTCGCGAAAATTTTGAAATGCTTCGCATTTCAGCGGGCTTGCGCCCGCGGCTCCGCCGCCAACGCTGTTCGACGCCGCGTCTGTACTGCTATTCTTGACATTTTCACGCAAAAATATCGCACTGTCACTACAAAATCATCAATTTAACCCACATTCATTTATACAATATTTTACCATAGCAAAAAACAAAAGTCAATACCATTTACAAAAATTTAACCTTGATAATTTCAAAATAAAAGCATATGTAAATCTTATTTACTATTATTTAACTCAAAAAGTGAAAACCTTTTACCGACCTCAGCAGCAAAAAGCCCCTTTCACTTATACACCTGCTTATTAACCCCGATCACTCCTCCCACAGCTCCGAAAGTAACACAAACTGCAAGCCTGCCGAAAAAGCCCGCCGCCGATACCGACCCGAAAATCAAGCTCCCGAAAAGACAAAGCAAAAACAGCGCGACCCCGCACAAAAAGCCTTGCTTTAATCCACGTCTCTGCTTTTTCCGCCCCAGCACGTACCCTGCCGTCAGACACCCGAACGCAAGAGAAATCACTCCGAACGCGCCGCATATCTCAACGGGAAGCTGCATCATGTAAACGACCGCGGCGCTTATAATCAATGCGGCGAAAACCGCAGCCGTTCCTATCGCCACCGATATTGCAAAGGGACGATAAATATGCTGTTTTAAATTTTTCATTCGTATAATTTCCTTTCATTTTTAATTAAGATTGTCCCTTAATAATATGCGGAAAAATGAAAAATTTGCTTTAACCGACAAGAAACGCCCCCTAAATAATAGAGAGCGTAGAATGGTATAGTCGTTTTTTGCCGTTTTGTGACAGCTTAAGACTGCACCTCGTCATGCACAGTTCTGTTTTCCGCGATAGAGGAACGCAAAACGCGAAGTCTTGTTCTGTCGCTGCCGGTTTCGATAAGCACGGTGTCCTCCTTAACGGAAAGCACGCGTCCGATAATTCCGCCTGTGGTAACTACCTCGTCGGCGACCTGGAGGTTGTCCAGCATTTCTTTCATCTTCTTGCTGCGCTTTTTCTCGGGGCGTATAAGCAGGAAGTAAAAAATAGCGATCATAAGTACAAGAGGAAGCGCGGTGGTAAGCAGTGTAGCCGCAAGGCTCCCCCCTTCCGCAGTGGTGGTCGGAGTTTCAACCAATAATCTCAAAAACATTTTGTGTTATATCCTTTCTTTTCCTTTTTTATACTATTATACAGCCTAATAGGGTAAAATGCAAGTGAAATTTTGATGATTGTACGAAATAATGCAAATTTACTTGACGAATTACAAAAAATGAAGTAAAATAAAGATGTATACTCCTTTGTAAAACATCTGAGCTTGGAATATACGGATACCCGTCTTTGAGATCTGAAAAAACGGGATAAAATAAACCTAAGAAAATAAAGAAGGGTTGGAATTGAACATAAAAATCAGCGCGTCAATGCTGGGAGCGGAGCTTTCCGAGCTTGGCAGCGAAGCGGTAAGGGCAAAGGAAAGCGGCTCGGACTGGATACACTTTGACGTAATGGACGGAAAATTTGTGGATAATATCTCCTTCGGCGCATCCGTCCAACAGGCTATAAGCAGAAAAGGCGATTTCTTTTTCGACACCCACCTTATGGTAAGCCGTCCCGATCAGCAGTTGGGATATTTTATAAAAAGCGGCTCGAAAATGATAACCTTTCATATCGAAAGCGAAAGCGACGCGGATCACACCATAAACGTGATACACCGCGCGGGGCTTATGGCGGGTATCGCAATAAAGCCCACAACACCCGCCGAAAGCGTTTTTCCTTTTCTGGAAAAGCTTGACATGGTGCTGGTCATGACGGTAGAGCCCGGCTACGGCGGACAGGGCTTTTTAAACTACACACTGCCCAAAATAAAGAAGATAAGGGAAAGAGCCGACGAAGTCAGACCCTCCCTGATGATAGAGGTCGACGGCGGAATAAATGCCGATACCGCACCCCTTGTTATCGAGGCGGGCGCCGACGTTTTAGTCAGCGGGACTTATCTTTTCGGCGCTTCGGATATGAAAAAGGCGATACAAGCTTTAAAAGCTTAAAACACTTAAAACACTCTCGCCGCTTTTTCCGCGCCGTGCTCCTCCGCGATAACGCGGTAGTGCTCCTCGGTAAGAGCGGCGGTAAGCTCGTCGCAGCACGCCTCGCCGAACTCCCTTAACAGCCGCACTACCTTGTTGGTACAGGTGTTCATCGGGATAAGCGCGAGACGGTAATCACCGCTGTCGGAAAAAAGCCTTGAATGAAATTTCGCCCCCTGCTTTTCCGCCTGCTTAAGGCAGCGGCAGGCAAGCCCCAAGTCCTTTTCGCTGTATGGCTTGAAGATTATGGGAGATACTTGGCAGCTTTCGTCCAACAGCTTTTTTCCCTGTCGCTCCAGCGCGCTTACATAAAGCATACAGCCCCCGTCCATTCGGCGAAATGCTTCCACAAATAAACGGCGTTCGTTGTTTAAAAGGCGCGCAGCCATTGCCGCGCCCTCGGGCTTATCCGAGGATTTTAAAAGCTTTCCCAAGGTCTGGCGGCAGCGGCTGCCCTGACGTGAAAAAAACTCGTAGCAAAGCTGATTTTCGTTCATGTCCTCGGGAGTCAAAGTAAGCTTAAGCGTGGTTTTTGATAAAATATCGATTTTCATATTGATGACCATTCCTTCCTGTTACAGTTAACTATACAATATTATTCAAAATACCAAAATAAATTAACATGCCGCATGTACAAAAGCGGCATAATAAAGGGGTAATATGTCAAATTCCGAAAAAACCTTTGTCGCCAAAAACGACGAAGATACAAAAATCGCAAAGAACGAAAAAAGAAGTCTTTTCGGTAAAAAATACCGTTCCATATACGGAGATCAGCTGATCTGCCTTTGCGCGCTGCTTATTATGGCGGTATGGCGCTGGGGCGTACGGGCGCTGGTCATCTGCGGCGCAAGCGTTATCGTAAGCGTGATCGCGGACAGGCTTTTCTGCAAAATGACGGGGAAAACCTACAATCCGAAGGATCTGTCAACCGTTGTAAGCGGAATGTGTCTGGGTCTTCTTATGCCTGCCACGGCGGATTACGGCTATGTTGTTTTCGGCGCGGCTCTGGCAATGGGAATAAAGCATATTTTCGGCGGAAAAAACAACTACATTTTCAATCCCGCCTGCGTAAGCTACGCTTTTCTCGCCATCTGCTGGCCCTCACAGGTGCTGATGTTCCCGAAAGTGGGCGATAACATACCTGTATTCGGCAGCTACACGGGTACGCTGTCCTCGGGTCTCGAAAGCTACCTTGTAAGATTGGGTACGGCGCAGGAAATGTCGGTCTCGGATATTTTTCTGGGTAATTTCTTAGGGCCCATCGGCACTACCCATGTGCTTATACTTATAGTCTGCGGCGTCTGCCTGATGTGCAGGAGAGCGCTGTCTCCCACCGTCACCTTTGTGACCTTCGCCGCCTTTGCCGCGGGCAGCTTTATGTTCCCGATGTACGACAACGTAAACGCTTCGATCGTGATCGAGCTTATCTGCGGCAATATCCTTTTCGGTCTTATTTTCCTCGCCAACGACCCCCAAACCCTGCCCCACTCCTTCTTGGGCAAGATATATTACGGTATCGTAATGGGCGTGCTTCTGGTATTTTTCAGGCATTTGACCTCCACCGAATCAAGCTTCGTATACGTGCTGCTTATAGCGAACGCGGTGTCTTTGCATATCGATCTGTTTGCGGACAGAACGATAGTTGTGATAAAAAACACGTTCAAGTGGCTTAAGAACAGCTCGGGAAGCTTTGAAAGAGTGCGCAAGGAGGCTCTGAGCGGAGAGAAAAAGTCCTTGGGAGACACCCAGGAAATTATTGTACCTCTTTTAAACTATAATATGCCCGCTGTTGACAA
The DNA here is from genome assembly GCA_014796735.1 of Oscillospiraceae bacterium. Classification (GTDB taxonomy): domain Bacteria; phylum Bacillota; class Clostridia; order Oscillospirales; family Ruminococcaceae; genus Ruminiclostridium_E. Next base: position 1,769 of record JAAVIG010000075.1, on the reverse strand, counting down.
TAAGATAATCAAGGCGTCGAAAAAGCCGCCGAAAATAGTAAGAGACAAAAACAATCTGCCCGTGCGAAAGGAAAACAAATCGGAAAACAAGGAAAGCTTTTTGTCGGGACTCCGCAAAAATCTGCGCACAAAAAACGCTTCCTCGGCGGCAAAAACAGAGGAAAAAAAGTCGGTCAAGACGCCCCGCCCCATTAAGCAGCCGCGCAAAAACGACAATAACAAAAGCGGGAAAAACGACTGATTGCCATTTATAATTTTTATAATTATGAAAGGATCGCCATAATATAATGAATCAGAATTCAAACGGAAGGGTCAGACTTTCCAACGGTATTATAAAACAAAATATGGTGCTGATGAGCGGACTTTTTACAGGCCCGGTTATCGGCGCCGCAACTACCTTGGAAAACTCGCTGGTGCTGTCGCTGGTTTTTTCCTTGGTAACGGTGGTTTCGGTAGGACTTTGCAGACTGCTCCCGAAAAAAATCGCTTTTTCGGTTAGAATAGTGCTTTACGCCCTGATAGCTTCGGCGGTTTATGTGCCTGTCATGCTGTTGGCGGAAATGATTTTTGATCCCGGTACGGTGAGCGGTATCGCGCTTTACCTTGCCATAACGGTCATCAACCCTTTAATTATGTCCAAAACTGAAAGCAGGTTTTTTCTGCGTTCGGTGCCGCTGATGTTTAAGGACGTTATAGGCTTTGTGCTGGGATTCGACCTGTCCTGTATTTTAGTGGGAACTCTCAGAGATATACTTACCGACAATATGCTTTGGAATACCATTATCCCGCTGCCGTTCCAGCTTTCGGCAATGGAAAGCGTTTACGGCGGGTTCATTCTGGTAGGCGTATTGGCGGGGCTTGCCCGTTTTCTGTATAATAAATTTGAAAAAAGAAAAGGATCGCGATAAATGGAAACAGTTTTTTCAAGATTTCTCGCTGCCGCTCTGCTGGGCATTTTTATAGAAAATGCCGCCTTTGAGCGTGCGCTTGGCATAAACGTGCTTTTGTACGCGGCGCGCAAAAAAGAAAATCTTATAGGTATCTTTATCGGCGTAGTGTACGTTACCACCGTTTCTTCCGCTTTTACCTGCCTTACCGACAGGTATTTTTCGGGGTGGAAGTACTATAATATAATGATACCCTTTATTTATATTTTTATAGTGTCCGCGGTTTACTTGCTTACCCTGATGCTTGTGTGGCGGTTTTCCCCCGGCTTTTTCAAGAGGGTCAAAAAGTACGTTCATCTGTCGGTATTCAACAGCGCCGTGCTTGGCGCGCTGTTTATACAAAGTCAGATAGGCGGAACCTTCGCAAGCTATGTGGGCTACGGCTTGGGTACGGGTCTCGGCTTTCTGCTGGCGGGGTATTTGCTTCACGCGGCGGAGGATAGGCTTAATTCGGAGAATGTGCCCGCTTCGTTTAGAGGAATGCCGATCACTATAATCTATATCGGGGTAATTTCGTTGGCGTTGAGCGCGTTTTGGGGATAGTATATCCTCAGGCGGCGGGTGCCTTTTTCAACTGCGTTGGGCTTTTTGCAGAACTATGCTTTATATAATGTTATATTTTTAGCAAAAACTGCCAATTTACCGTTATTGTAAAACTACACTTTATGTAATGTTTTCTTTTAACTCGGAAGCGAGTGCAGCACGCCTCCCGCGGGGCTTAAGGTGACACCAAAGGGGGGCGGGCGGGGGACAAACAAACCCATCAAAGCGGGGATTTTCCCCCGCCCTCCCCCCTTAGGTTTCACCTTAAGAATCCTTTCC
>JAAVIG010000074.1 GCA_014796735.1 Oscillospiraceae bacterium | reverse complement strand
CCTTTTTATTATCAATAACTTCATTTTATCACCAAAAAAATACAATACAACATTAAATTGTGTAAATTTCCTAAAAAGATAATAAACAGCATTTTCGTTTAGTATCTTAACATTTTATAACAAAATTACAAGTATCTTGGCGAATTAGCTTGAAATACACTTATATTGTATAATATCAATTAATAGTCTTTGTTTTCTTATTTTTTAGTGATATTTTAGTTTTTCCCATGTGGCAAATTATTCCATACAAGTATAAAGCTTTTAATTCTATATTTCAATGCAAATATATACTGAATTTACTCACATATTTTTGTGCATGTACTACAATTATATAAAAGCATAATTTGTTTACTTTATTTTATCTATAATTGCATTAAAAGGAGAAAAATCATGGAGTATATAGACTACGAAAAGAAAATAGCTCATCGAATATCACAACTCAGAATTCAAAAGGGTGTATCTGCAAGAGATATGAGCCTTTCCTTAGGGCAAAGTGAAAGCTATATCAATAAAATTGAAAACAGCAGAGCCATGCCGTCAATGACCGGTTTTTTGTATATATGTGAATACTTTGAAATAACACCCGAAGAATTTTTCCGATTTAATACAGAAAATCCATCGCTTAACGACAGCCTGAAAATGTATATTGAGAAACTGACTTCAAAGCAAACTGCCGATCTTATTGAAATAATTAAGAATATTTTGGATTGACCGTTTCATACTGCGGTTTCATCTTATGGCAATAACTTTGAAAATAAAACATGTGATTGTAAAAAAATTTTAACCCGCCAAAACCGAAATAAAGTTTTGGCGGGTTATACTTAAATTTAATATATGCTCACCCAAATTAGTATTAAATATACTCAGATATATCCGTCACAAAAGCATAAGGCTCCGCGCTCATCTTAGAAACAGCCGCCGCAAGCAAAGCGCGGGTATCTATAAGATACGCGTTTGCCTCACCCAATTTTCCCTTACGTATATCGGGATACTCCAATATCCATTCTATGCGCTGAAACTCCGAGCCCCAACCAAATCCGTCATTGCCGATATATTCGCGTTCCTCTCCGTTTACCGTGTACTTTACGGGTGCAGTTTTCCGTATATAGGGCGGCATTATAATGTTTTCTATCCCGTGCATAAAGGTACACGATTCGAGAATATCACCGATAAACAGCAGCTTTCCGCGGTGCTTCGGAAGCAGCATAAAGGGCGAATGAGGACCTACCGCTGTATTGTCCATAGCATGACCGACGGTAAGAGTATGCGCAAGCTTTCCGCGGGCGCATACCGAGTGGGTGGGGTTTACGCTTCGCTCAACATCGGGCATATGCATAAACACCCTCGGCAGCAGACCTATGCAGGGCTCAGTCTTTTCGCTGTCAAACACGGGGCTGTCGGGAGTAACGTTATCATAGGTCAGCGCGGGCATCAACAAGGTACCTTCCTCGCCCAACACTGCCTGAATGTCATCAATCACCTCTTCGGGGGTGCGCTTTGTTCCCAGTGCTTTCATTGAGGAGTGAACCATAACAACGTCCCCGCCGCAAAGCCCGAGCTCGGATAATTCCTGCCTGAATTTTTCGCTTTCGGTCATTTTTTACTTTCCTTTCTTTTTAACGGGAATATAAAGGTCAATTCCGCTAACGCCGCTGTCCGAGTTGTCATCGGCCTCCCAGTTGTTATGGGCTGCCCATACCCAGTTGTAATGCTCCTCAAAGCGTCCCTTTTCTCCCGTAAGCTCCTCTTTGCTGTAATCGGGCTCGTAAAACTCGTTGTTTTCCGCCCACTTTATAAAGTCGTCCCAACGCTCAAACTCGGGGAAAGGTATTGCCATTACCGCGAACTGTCCGCCGTCAAAGCGCTTTTTCGTCAGCGGTGCGGGAACCTCCATATCGTCGGGTATAGTCACCCAATCCTCGTAACCGTGGAGACCGTTTTCCAGCACGCCGGGATTGGGGCGGTTGAAGCCGAACATTCTTGAATCGGGCTTGATCTCGTACAGGCGGCTTTTCCGAACGAATTCCGACATCACCTCCCCCGCTTTTTCCTCGGGATTTTCCCCGATATAGTGGTAGGATGCCGCGGTAAACGGCGGGAGCTGCACTATTCTTACATTTAAATTTTTGATGTTGACCCGGCCTGCGCTGTTTAACTCTTGCATACTTATTACCGTTCCTTTCGTTTCGGCCTGCCTTAAAGAAATTCCATCGGATTTTTCCGTTTTTGTGTTTTCTTTAAAGGCGGTTTTGTCAAAAGTGGTTTCGGGAAGGGCAATAGCGTTTGCTGCCTCTATAAGTGCCTTGTTGCCGAGAAAGTCGGTCTTTACTTTTTTGCCGATATTTTCTTCAAGCTGCGCGGCAAATTCTTTCAGCACATATCTTACGGTATTCAGCGATTTAATTTCGCCGTCCAGCTCTAATATATTGTCGCGCAGAATTTGCAGCGTTTCAAGCTGATCCTCGTCCTGAAGAATAATTGCGATCTGCTTGGAGGAAATACGCAGCTTTCTTAAAACGATAATGAGACGCAAACGTCTTAGGGCGTTCTCGTCATAGACCCTGTAAGCGTAATCCTCCCTGCGTATAGGGCATATTAACCCCTTTTTTTCATAATAACGCAGTGTTCTCGGCGTAACTCCGTACATCTTGGTAACTTGGGATATAGTAAGCTCCATTCGCGTTCTCTCCTTTCCCCATGTCAATAATAGCATATGACGCCGCGTCAAAGTCAAGGCTTTTAAAAAAAAATAAATATATATTTTAAAGCAAAATATGTTGACTGTGTGATTTTCGGTGATATAATAATATTATATTATACAAAGTTTTGGAAAAAATTGCAAATAGTTAAAATTTATCCTTAACTCATCAAAAAGGCGGTCAGTAAATATGAAAAAATTGCTGTATGTTTTATTTTCGCTGCTAATTATATTGGCTTTAAGCGGCTGCAAAAGCGACGCTGACGATAACGAGCCCGAGGAAACGGAAAGACCGTTTATTATCGCTCCCGAAGAGGATTTTGAATACGCTGTAAGCGGCGGCAGGGTGAATATAAAAAAGTACATAGGAAGCGAAAGCGCTGTGGTAATTCCCGCAAGGATAGAGGGGTTAAAGATAGACAGGATAGCGGTGGATTTCTTAGCGGACAGCGGCGTTAAAGAAATAACCTTTCCCTCATATTTTAAGAATTTTACCGGAATCAGCGGGTGCGACAGCTTGGAAATAATACATCTTCCCTACACGTTGGAAAATATAACCGACCCTTTCCGATTTTGCCTTAATCTTAAGGAGATCGACGTTGAGGAGGGCGGAGCTTACAAAACCGTGGACGGGGTTTTGTATACATCGGACGAAAAAACGCTTGTCGCGTACCCCTGCGGAAGAACAGGCAGCTTTACCATACCCGAGGGCGTTGAAGAAATAGAAAAATTCGCCTTTTCAAATTCATCACTGTCAGAAATAATACTGCCCGATACCCTTAAGACAATAGCGGATTACAGCTTTTTGGATGCAAAAAGGCTTGATAAAATAACCGTCCCCTCATCGGTGCGCTTTATCGGATATTCGGCTTTTTCGGGAAGCGGGATAAAGGAAGTTACTTTGTCGGAAGGACTGGAGGAAATAGAAGGCAGCGCTTTTGAGAAAACAGATATAAAGGAGCTTTACATTCCCGCTTCGGTGATGAAATGCGGGGATCATCTTGCCGATGAACCCGTACCCATTTCCGCTTCTTACCCCGTTGAGGGAATGGAATATCTCACTCAGCGGGAAAATGTGATCTTCAGAGATGAAACGCTGTTGGAGGAAGCCTTTCGTATGGCTGAAAACAGTCTTATCGACATTGATACGGAGTGGAAAGAGGGGACTGTTTTTACCGACCTGACAGGCGACGGATTTCCGGAAGCCGTTATGGCGAATAATCGCGGCATACTATGCTTTTACTTTTATCAAGCCGACTCGAAAAGCTGGGAGAGCAGCGACTGGTGGTTTTTGCGGGAATATTCGGAAGACAGTGGAATTTCCTTTCCTGTCTATTATTTGTGCTACGATCAAGAAAGCGATACATATTCGTATTACTCCGAGCCTCAGACTGTTTTACTGTACGGTACCTGTGGATATGAAGAGACCGTGCTCTATCAGCAGAGAGTTTCCTTTACCGAAAACGGCGTTGAAGCCTTTGACCTTTATGACGATGAGATCAGGGAGCGATCCGAATCGGAGATAATTAAAACTTTTGATATTAACAAAATATTATCCGAATACAATTTTGACTTTAACGATACATACAACAAATTTGTTATTGTTACCGACAGATTTTCCGAAAAGCCCAACGGAAGCGTTTATGCAAAAAGCTTAACGGTCAACGGAAAAGCAGTAAACGAATATCCGTATTACGAAAGCTTTTATCCTGCCGGCATAAAACTTTCGGTGACGGGCGTTGACGTTTTAAGGGGCGAGAAACTGGACGGAGTTTATTATAGGGATAATTCTCTCGTTTTTGACAACGCGGTCATTGACGCAAACGGCGAGAAAATTATTATCAGGTCTTCGGGAATTTATCCGCTTAAGGTGGAGCTGATCGGAAACAACAAGGTAATTTCGGATTCACCCTGCTCGCTTTTTTCGGGGGATGCAAATATAGTTTTTAAAGGAAGCGGCAGTCTTGAAACGCCAACAATCAGAACAGAATCCTCCGTTACTTTAACGGAGCGCGCAAAACTTATCGAAAGTCAAGAAATCATGTCTTCTCCCATGGACGAATACGGCTTCAACTCACCGAGCCTTTCTCTTACGGGCGATTCGTATATTGAATTCCGTTCCCTTAACACAGATTCGCTTTATCTTTCGGAAAATTCCCATGCCGAAATAAAAAAAGGGGAGTTTGACTATGTGACTCTTTCGGGCAACAGCTCAATGAACATTATAAACGACCTTCCGGACAACAGCTATAGAGGAGGTGCTGCCATATATATGGTTCAGGGAATCACAATAAGCGATAATGCGCGGCTGTACGCCGATAATTCCGGGCAAGATGACGATACGATATTTTTTTATTATCATAACGACATTATGAAAATATCGGGAAACGGAATTCTTGAAATTAACGGAAATCCGTACAGCTACGGCGTTAATTTGGAGGAATCGGCATTTGGAACACTTTCTGTAAATGATAACGGACGGGTTATAGTAAACGGAAGCGCAATATGCGTATTTGCACAAAAAATTATCTTGAACGGAGGAACAATGGAGCTTAATTCCTGTGACGAAGGTGTGGCAATCGCTATTGACCCTATTGTATCGCCTTATGCCGATTTTGAGCCGGGATACTTTATAAACGGAGAAATTATTTCGGAGGACCCCGAGGGTTGGGAGTTCAGAAAATTGGACTGGGCGGAATGTATGGCTTTTGGAGAAAATTGGGTCAAGAGTTATTTTGTGAGCGTCATGCAAAAGGAGACAGATAAATAGCGGCAAAAGGAAAAAAATTTTTTACTGTCTTATTTTTCTTTACATTTTCGACAAAATATGATATACTATCTGTAAATGTGTATTTTTATTTACGGCACATAAACGAAGCAAATCGCAAAAACGCGGATATATGCGGTATCTCCCGAGTATATTTGATTTTAGCTTTAATTTAACAAAATCAACATTTTTAAAGAAAGGTCAAATCTATGAAAGTAAGAAAAGCGGTTATTTTGGCAGCAGGCTTTGGCACCAGAGTATTACCCGCCACCAAATCCATGCCCAAGGAAATGCTTACTATTGTGGACAAGCCCGCGATACAATATATAGTAGAAGAAGTATCAAAAGCGGGTATAAAAGATATTCTTATAGTTATAAGCCGCGGCAAAACGGTGGTGGAGGATCACTTTGACCGTTCCCCCGATCTGGAGAGGCAGCTTTTGGCTTCTAAAAAAGACGATTCCTATAACGAAGTGGTAAAGATCCCACAGCTTGCAAGGATCCAATTTGTACGTCAGCAGGAAATGAAGGGTACGGGCGACGCTGTCATGGCGGCAAGAAGCTTTGTGGGGGACGAGCCCTTTGTGGTGCTGTACGGCGACGACGTTATAATAGGCGATGATCCCGCTACCGCACAGGTATGCCGCGCCTATGAGGAATACGGCAAAGGCTCCGTGGCAATTAAAGAGGTTTCCACCGAGCTTGTTATGAAGTATTCAAGCCTTAAGGTGCAGCTTAAAAAGGACAATGTTTACGACGTTTCCGATATGATAGAAAAACCCAAGCCCGAGCAGATATTCTCCAATTTCGCTATTTTGGGCAGATGCGTTTTGCCGCCGAGTATTTTTGATATACTCGAAAAGCTCCCCGCCGGCGCAAACGGCGAATATCAGCTTACCGACGCAATGAAACAGCTTGCTGTGACCGAGGGCATGACGGGCGTTGACTTCACCGGCGTAAGGTACGATATGGGAAATAAGCTGGGTATACTTAAGGCGATCGTTGAAGTGGGCTTAAAGCACCCCGAGATCGGCGAGGGCTTCAGGGAATATCTTAAAGAGATCACCTCGGCGCTTTGATATGAAGCAAGTATATGTCTAACTGGAATTTATGGCACGGCTGTCACAAGTACAGCGAGGGCTGCAAGAATTGTTACGTATACCGTATCGACAATTCCCACGGCAGAGAAGACAGCTTTATTGTGCGAAAAAACTCGGATTTTGACCGTCCCCTGAAAAAGGACAGGTACGGCAATTATAAGCTAAGACCGGAGGACGGCGTGGTCTTTACCTGCATGACAAGCGATTTTTTCATTGAAGACGCGGATTACTGGAGAGAAGATGCGTGGAAAATGATAAAAACCCGCTCCGATCTGAAATTCTGCATCGTCACCAAGCGCATAAAGGAAGCGGAAAAAAGACTTCCCGGGGATTGGGGAGAGGGCTACGACAATGTGGCCATCGCCTGCACAATGGAAAATCAAAGAGCGGTGGATGAGCGTCTCCCTATATTTAAGGCGCTTCCGATAAAACACAAGCTTATCTTCTGCGCGCCGCTGCTTGAAAATATACGGCTTTTCGGCAGATTGAGCGGGATAGACGAGGTAAGCGTAGGCGGCGAAAGCGGCGATAATGCCCGCCCCTGCAAATGGGAGTGGGTGGAAAGCATTTTCGCGGCATGCAAAGAAGAAAATGTGAGCTTCCACTATCATCAGATAGGCTCCAACTTTATAAAGGACGGTAAAGCGTACCGTCTTCCTCACAGCAAGCAGTTCGGTCAGGCGAAAAAAGCCCAGAAGCTGCTTGAAGAACAATAATCAAAAAGGCGGTGAAAACTTGGAAAGCAACGGAATAACTAAAGAAGAATTAAACGAATTATCCGATATAGACAGCTTCAAGCGGTGGCAAAGGGTAGAACGCTATTACCCCGAGACGCGTTATATACCCGACGGCGGCAAGCTTAAAACGGGAGTCATCTCTATACCACCGAGAAGACAGCCCTTCCAATCCCCGTACAGAAGGCTTTATCTGGTTACGGCGGGCAGCCAGACAATGCTTATGGTAACGGACGATATTATGTATTTTGACAAAGAGGCGGAGACAGCGGCCTTTGCCGACCGCGCCTTCAACGAGGCAGGCGTGTACGTTTCCTACCCTATGGAGGTAGGTCCCTACGCCAACGAAACAAGGGTATACACTCTTTATAATTTCTTTACGGGAGAGAATCTTGCAAGGCGGCTCCCCACACTTTACGTTCCTCAGCAGCACGAGCTCGGTATCGAGGCGGGAAAGCAGCTTAAAAAGCTTCACTCCCTCACACCAAACGGCGGAGAAAAAATAGAGGAGCAGGAGGATGTTTTTCTGCTGCTTACAAAGCTTGAGGAAAGGGGGATCAAGTACTCGGGCTACAAGGAAGCGGCTCTCTATCTGAAGGATCACGCGGAAATTGTAAAAAAACGTCCCGTTAACGCTCTGCACGGAGATTTTTCCGCCAACACCCTTTTCCTGGACAAGGGTCTGAATGTGGGAATGTTTCCTTTCACCAACCCCGAGTGGGGCGATCCCATAAAGGATCTCACCTCTTTGCAGGACGGATACAGCCTCCCCTTTATAAAAGGCGTATTCAAGGGACTTTTTGACGGAGCGCCGCCAAGCGATTTCTTTGAGCTGCTGGCGTTTTACACTACCGAAATGGCTCTTTCGGATATTGAGCTGTCGGAGACCGAGGAGGACAGGGCGGTATCAATACTCAGAGCACAGAAAATAGCCGCCGATCTGGAAAATTATCAGAGTATCATACCTGTTTGGTATTAAAAACGGAAAACAAATTATGAGAAATATTATACTTATAGGCATGCCCGCCTGCGGAAAGAGCACGGTGGGCGTATTGCTGGCGAAAACGCTTGGTACGGGTTTTATCGATACCGATCTTATTATTCAGGTGCAGCAAAAAAACACCTTGCAGCGGCTAATCGACATAAACGGCTTGGAGAAATTCAAGGAGTTTGAAAACAGCGCACTGCTGTCTGTCAGCGATGAATCGGACACGGTGATCGCAACCGGCGGCAGCGCGGTGTTCTGCGAAAAAGGCATGCGCCACCTTAAACGCAACGGGATATGCGTTTATCTCGACCTGCCCCTTTACGATCTTCAAGCGAGGCTTTCCAACATTAAGACAAGAGGGATCGCCTGCCGCAGAGGAGAGGGTCTTGCGGAGATATTCGCCGAAAGAGAAGAGCTTTATAATAAGTATTCGGATATAAAGGTCAGCTGCGCCGATAAAAGCTGTGAGCAAACAGTGGAAAAAATAGTGGCTGCGCTGCATATCAAATAGTTTATGGGTCAGAGTAATTTTAGGAAAATAAATTAAATTTTTCAGATTAAACTCTTGACATACCGCGGCAAATGCGATATAATAATAAGGCTATCGTGGCAAACAATACTTTGTTTCGCTTTTGACGGTACCGATAAGGCTATTTCCCGAGAGCCGTTCGATTTGGAACGGTCGAACCGCCTTAAAAGAGGTTTTAGGGGATTAGATAAAAAAATAACCAACAAATCGGAAAGGAATGACGAAAATGAAAAGAACATATCAGCCTAAGAAGCGTCAGAGAAAGATGGAACACGGCTTCAGAAAAAGAATGTCTACCGGAAACGGCAGAAAGGTATTAGCGAGAAGACGCGCTAAGGGCAGAAAAAGACTTTCTCACTAAGCTGTGGATTACTCCAAAAAATATGTAAGCGTCAAAAAGGACCGTGAGTTCCGTTTTCTTTTCAAAAAGGGAAAAAGCATTGTGAACAGTGCCTTTGTGTGCTACCTCAGACCCAACAAAAGACGCGTTAACCGTTTGGGTATAGTTACCTCCAAAAAAATAGGCAACGCGGTAAAAAGAAGCAGGGCAAGACGTGTCATAAGAGAAGCCTTCAGGAGGCTGGAGCCCGAACTGAGACAGCAGGGGGACAAGCGTTATGATTTTATTGTCGTCGCACGGGGCAAAACTCCCTTTATGAAATCCAACAAGCTTTACGGAATAATGAAAAAGCTTGTTTCGGAGCAGATCGGCATGGACCGATAACCAAAATAAAAGGATCGGCGGCACGCCGTATATGCCGCTGTTGTTTGCTGTACCTGTTTTTGGTTTTAACGTGTTTTGCGGTATCGATCCTTTTGTTATGCTAAGATTTTGAATAAACCCGAAGGCTTTTTGCGTTTCGGCATTTTGTAAAGAAAATGAAGTATATATTGATCGGGCTTATAAAATTGTATAGGATAACTTTGTCGGAAAGATTGCCGCGTTTATGCCGCTTTACTCCAAGCTGCTCACAGTATGCGCTTACTGCTGTCAGCCGTTTTGGAGCGGTTAAGGGCGGCTTTTTGGCATTTTGGAGGATTTGCAGGTGCAACCCCTTTTCCGCGGGCGGGTGGGATCCCGTTCCCGAGGAGTATTATTTTTTCCGTTCGGTCAAAAAGTGGTTTGTGAGAAAATTTGACCCCGCGAATAAGAAAAAGAGACCGTAATATTGTAAAAAAGGTTGTGATTTAAATAGAATTTTTATACTCTCTCTTAGGTATGCCCCTTGGCTATATCATGTGGGTATGTTATTTACTGGTAAACAATTTCGGCTGGGCAATTATTATATTCACCCTTATAATCAAGCTCGCAACATTTCCGCTGACCTTAAAGCAGCAGAAGAATATGGCAAAATCACAGCTGTTTACCCCCAAAGTAAGGGAAATACAGCAAAAATACCGCAACAATCAGGAAAAAATGCAGGAGGAAATGGCAAAGCTGCAAAAGGAGGGCTATAACCCTATGGGCGGCTGCGGCACCATGCTGATAACATTCCTTATCCTGTTCGGCGTTATCGACGTTGTGTATAAGCCCATGACCCATATGGAGCATATAAATTGGGGCGACAGCAGCGCGGTTTCTACCATAGTAATGAGAGCAAAGCAGGCGGATTATGCTCTGACACTGCTTTCCAACGAGGACGATCTGAAAATCTACCTCGATTATATCAACGATCCCAATACATTGACCATAAGAACGCAGAACGATATTGACGCTCTTGCCGAGGAAGCAAAGGCTACCGCCGCCTTGCAGGAGCAGGTGGTTATCCCCGAGGAGCGTGAGTTTGACATCGCAAAGGCCAAGGCGGATATTACCTTTACAAAAGACAGCATAATGTCGGTCTACGGTCTTACCGAGGAGCAGTGGAACAGGCTTTCTTCCCTTACCGACGATACCGTTGCCACACTTATCGCAAACACCTCAAGGCTTTCCTCTCAGGTAAAGGGCGAGCTTACCTCGGCGAAAAACGGCAGATTCCTTTCTTTAAGACAGGAGTTGGCCGCATTACAGGTTTATACCGCCCATAACGAAGCGTTTACCGATCTGCCGGTAACACAGGAAACATTTGATAAGTTGGACAATTTAAGCCACAACATGCGGTTCGCGGGTCTTGATCTCGGCGCGACCCCCGGCTTTGAGCTGCCCCTTATACTGATACCTATCTTATCACTGATAATGTCGTTGGCGCAGATGATAATCTCCCAGATCATTCAAAAGAAAACCAATCCCGATATGCCCGAGCAGCCCGGCTGTGCAAAGTTCACACTGTACCTTATGCCCCTGTTTTCTTTGTACATTGCATTTCAGGTGCCCGCGGGGGTAGGCTTCTACTGGACGCTCAGCTATGTGTTCGGAATATTGCAGACCCTTGTAATTTACAAGTTCTGGCCGACCGAAAAACTTAAGGAGGCGGCAAGGGCGGAGCTTGAAAAGAAAAGTGTGAATATACAGGCTACTGCTACCGTAGTGAATATTGACGATAACGGCAACGAGGTCAAGGTATCCAAGAAGATGTCCGAAATGTCCGCCAAAGAGATAAAGGAATATCAGCGCAGAAAGATAGAGGAAGCGAGAAAGGCCGACGCCGAAAAGTACGGCGATGAGGATATTCCCGATCTGCCGCCTATTGATTGGGACAAGGAGGACAACGCTGAGGAGTTCGACAGCGGCAATAAAAAGAACAAAGATTAAGAAAGGAAAAACTAAAAAATGGAGAAAATATATTCTGCAAAGCTTTTAGAAGATGCAAAAGAACAGGCTTACAGGGAGTTTGAGGCCGAGGGCGCAGACCGTGATGAGGTTGACATCACAATTTTGGAACAGCCTGTAAAAAAGCTTTTCGGCACAAAGGGAGAGTTTAAGATCAAAGCCGAGTGGAATCCCGTTGAAGTGGACGTTAAAAGCGTTTTTGCTGCTTCCGTTGAAGCGGTGAAGGAGAAGGACGAACCCGCTCCCGCAAATGTTGATATTGACAAGCCCAAAGCCGAAAAGGCCGAAGCGTCAGATAACGATGAAAACGATCCCGCTCTTACCTGCGCAAAAATTCAAAGAGCTACCGCTTATATTACAAATGTGCTCCAAAAGCTCGGTATCGAAAGCTTTACCGTAAATCCCGTCAAAAACGGAGATTCGGTAGTGCTTGACATTGAGGGCGATGACTTGGGCGTCGTTATCGGAAGACGCGGCGAGACACTTGACGCGCTGCAATATTTAACCATTCTGGCAGGCAACAGAGGAGAGGAAAACTATTGCAGACTCAGTATAGACTGCTGCGGCTACCGTGAAAAGAGAAGAGACGCTCTCGAGACTCTTGCCGTCAAGACCTCTAAAAAAGTCATCAAGGCCGGAAGACGTATTACTCTTGAGCCTATGAATCCGTACGAACGCCGCATTATCCATAGCAAGGTAGCGGAGATCGAAGGAGTGAGCAGCCGTTCTATCGGTGAGGAGCCTTTCCGCAAGGTAGTAATCAGCGCCAATGAGCCGCACAGAAGAGGCGGCGGAAGAAACGGCGGCGGAAACAGAAACAGCGGATATTCAACAGATTCTTATAAGAGAAGCAGTGGTTTTTCCACATCCTTTGAAAGAGAATATAAGAGAAAGGACGCTCCTGCGGTAGCACCTGCGGAGTATTCCGAGGAAACGGCCGAGTTTGAAAAGAGCGCAAGTCTTTACGGAAAGATAGAGCTGTAAAAAGCAAAAAAGAAAAAATTGAGAGCGGCGAAGCCGCGCTTCGGACGTTGATATCTTTTTCGGTTATGAAAAATAAACTGTGTAAATGCATTATCCCTAAAAATAAATGAATAATAAAAACGTAGTCAAAAAGGGCAACGCTGAGGAGCGACCCAACGCAGACTATGAGATATTACGGT
>JAAVIG010000073.1 GCA_014796735.1 Oscillospiraceae bacterium | reverse complement strand
TAGTGACACTTCAGAAGAAACCGCTAAAAAGCTTAAGGAAGTGGCTCGAAATCATCTTAAATATTAAATGAATTCCCCATAAAATCCAAACCATTTGGTTTTGGATTTTATGGGGATTATTTATCAATCCTTTATCCAAGCCATTTAATCTGCTTAGTTTTTCTGTGTGAAACCTGCAAATAAAAGTCTATGTCATCATATAAGGGAATACAGGTATGTATGCGGTGCAGTTGAGCCATTAACAGGTGAGTTCTGCTTTTTGGTAATTAAGTCTTAATTTTCATATTTTGCAGATGAACTCTATATTTGTTTCAAAAGATATTGACAGTCATGTGACAATATATTATAATATAAGATAGTAAAAGCTGGGGGGTAGCGTGAAGAAAAAAATCTTTTTCGTCAGTCAATCACACATCATTTGAAAAATCCCCACGGCAGAGCCGCGGGGATTTTTGCAAATAGGAAAGGGCTTTCTCTCTCGCTTCGCTCGGTCGTCAGCTCGTTTTTGTCCCGATTTTTCTTGAATTTCCCTTATGGAAATTCATTTTTGCTTCGCAAAAACCGAAAAATACAGGAGTGCGTTTATAGAATGTTGTGAAGATTTTAACAGCTCAATTAAAAATCTTTTTTATAGCAGTTAGACATGATTGTCTGACAAAAAGATATTATGCCCACAAACGGCTGCGCAAAGCCATTTGTGGGCATAAATCTTGTGAAAAACAGGATTGCACTTCCGTAGATATTTTCGACACGAAAATGGATTCGAACTCCCTCGAAAAAATATTTACAAAATTTTCCAATAGCACCTTGAACGATCCTGTTTTCTTCTGTGAACAAAAGCTAATTTATTTCAAGAATCGAAATTTTTTCGGCGGGAATATTCACCTCGGACAAAAGCGCGTTCTTTATCTGCGCCGCCTGAGCGGGCTCCAATCCGCTTGTCTTGACTATAACGCTTGCGCCGTTTTCCGAAAGGTAGCAAAGCACGTCTTCAAAGCCCTGTGCCTTCAAAACGTTTTCTATCTTGCTTTCGCTTTCCACATAGCTGCTCATGGCCTCCGCGTTCTGCGCCATTACCGCAAGCTCCGTCTCGGTAGAATCTCCCCCGCTGTAAATGGTCTGCAATATCTCGATCGCCTCCGCGCGGCTTTCCTCCTTATCCAGCCTCGCCTGAGCAAAGTACTCGTCGGCTCTGCTTACGGAAACGGCTATTGTGTCTCCCGTGCCGGAATTTGTTCTGCCGCTTGCGGAAACGAACGTCTGATCTCCGTAATTGACCGCGTCCTTTACGTTTCCGTCGGCGCCTACGGGAGCGTTCTCGGTCATATTTGCGCCCACAAGATAGTTGACGTAAACCGCAACGCCCAAAATCAGGGTAAGACCGACAATTATTATTTGTTTTTTGCCGATAATAAGATTTAATCTTCTTTTTTTCATGACTGTGACTGTTCCTTTCTTTCCAAGTAAAATTTTTGCGGAGGGTTTTTTCAGTATGTAACGCAAACCCTTGCCGCGCTCACTCCGAGAGCCTTGCACACGGCGTCCGTGACCTTTTGCCTGACCACCGCGCTTTCGCTTCCGCCGCACACCACCACAACGCCCCTGACTGTCGGCGTGATCGTCGCGGAAACAGAGGTCTCCCTTGCCGAATACAGATTTTCCTCGGTTTTTTCAAGGGTTATCATAACGCTTATATCCTTTGTCCCCTGAATATTTCCGATTATCTCGGCAAGCCGTTCTTCAAGCCGCCTTTCGTATTCCTCTATTTCCGATAAAACATCTTCGCTGCCGACATCGGTCCGCGTTTTCTTCCCGCCGGCGGAAATGCCAAACAGAAATATTATGATTATCAATGCAATTCCCGCGGCAAAAATAATTTTTATACCCTTTTCGTTTTTTAATATTCCCATTGGCTTTTCCGTCCTTATAAACGTTTAATATCCCTTTATTTCAGTAACTATTTCGATTTCATCTCCTACCTCCTTTTTGACCAGCTCCTCTGCTTTGGCTGTATTGTCGGCATTGTTTGCGGAAAAGGCAAGCCGTACCTGCTTAATAGATATGCTGTAAGAGGACGAAATATCAATGATCACATAAATTTCATCACAGAAAATTTCGTTTTCCGCAAAAACAGCTTCGATATTTTTTCTTATATTGGAAGCGATCTCCCTTTCGGTCATTCGATAAGCTTCCACGGAAAAATCAACGTATGCACCCTCGCCGCGAAAGGAGTCGGCTATTTCCGAAAAATCAAAGCCGTTATCCCTGAACAGCGACACGCAGCTTAACAGAAAAAAAGCCGAGGTCAAAAAGGCAAGCTGCTTTTTAAAGCTGTTTTCGGGGGATAAAAGCTTAAACACACCCGTGGCTATTGCAACAAACGCAATGCCAAGCACCGTTTCTTTCATTTTATGCAAATTCCTTTCGGCAAAAATCAGCTTCCCGTGCCTATCACTAACATAACGGCGGTGGAAACCACCGCGGTAAGCCAGAAGCACACTATCATGGCGATTATGACGGCAACTACGCTTTCTCCGCTTTTCAGTAAAACGGTAAGCCTTGAAGTGCCCAGCGTCTCGCTTATTGACGCGGCGGCAATAAACGCCGTTCTGAGCAGCACCGCCGATATAAGTATGGGAATTATTATAACGGCAGAGGCTATTATCCCGTAGCTGCCAGTTGTGGCTTTAATAAGACCGAGGCTGCCCTTCACCGTGGACAAAGCGTCCGACACCGCGCCGCCCACTATCGGCACTGCGCCGGAAACGGTAAATTTGACCGCCTTCATCGAAACGGTATCGGCGGCGGCACCCACAAATCCCTGAACGGACAAAAGTCCCGTAAACACCGTCATAATAAGCGTAAGCCCCCAGTTGACAACCTTTTTCGCCATTTCGGCAATGCTGTTTATTTTAAGCTCGGGGTTTACCGCTCCCGCAACGGACACACCCATTATGCAGCTTGTCAAAGGAAAGATTATAAGTGAAAAAATCTGCGACAGCACCTGCACCGCCACCGTAATTACCGCGCTGTAAGCCGCGCCCGCCGCCGTCTGTCCGTTTGCCGCCATTATTCCGGCAAAGGCGGGTATGTAAACCGACAAAAAAGCCGCAAATCCGTCTATGGCGGTTTTCGCGCTCTCGGCTAAGGTCACGAAGCTTGTACATATTATTCCCGAACAGGCAAGTACTCCCACCGTATTAAAGGTTCCCGAAAGCTCGTCCCCCTCCTGAAGATTGGAAATTAAGGCGCAAAGAATTATTACGGCAACTACCGAAATCAGCATGGTAAGCGGCTTGGGAATACTTTCGACTACTACGTTCCAAATTGACAAAAAAATATTTTCCGCACTTAAGTCCGATATTTCCTCGTTAGGTTCGATTTCAAGCCTTTCCATTTCCTCCTTTGCCTCGTCGGGCAGGGCTTCCGCTATTTCGTCCCGACCAAAAGAGTATATATCCTCTGCATATACCCTGCCTTGAAGCAAAAGCAAAATAAAAATCAGCATGAACGCTTTTAAAAATCCTCTTATTTTCATTTCAAATTCCCGTTCTTTAAATGTTTATCAGTCCCGCAACAATTTCGGTAAGGCTCTTGAACATGGGCAAAGCTATAAGCAAAACAGCTATCTTCCCCGCTATCTGAAGCTTTCCCGCTATCGCGTTTTCTCCCGCATCCTTGCAGCAGTCACAGGCAAGCTGTGTTATATAACATACGGCAAGTGATTTTATTAACACCTCTCCGTAAACTCCCTCAAGCCCTGCCCTTTCGGTAAGCTCCCCGATAAAGCTGACTATCGGCTCTATTACCGCTATCACCGACAGAAAAATAAGCACACCCGCCGCTATTGAAATAAACAGCGAATATTCGGGCTTGTACTGCTTTAAAACCATTGAAAGCACCGCCGCAATAAGCGCGGCGGAAGCTATAATAACAATATTCATTTTACTATCCTTACCACAAATTGAATACTTCCTTTATCGTATCAAACAAAAGACTTATCTGGGATATTATCATCATAAGCACCACTATAAGCCCCGCGATGGTGGTCATCATCGCCTGCTCCTCACGTCCCGACCTTTGAAGAAGCATATTTAAAACGGCTACAACTATCCCTATCGCCGCTATCTGGAATATTAAATCTACGTCCATTGAACCGCACCCCTTTTTATTGATTTCACAATACTGTTATCCCAAGTGCCAACCCGCACAAAAGCCCCACCGAGCGGTACATACGGCTTTTTTTGCCGTAATCCTCTCTTGCCTCCTCCCGCTGAGCCGCAAGCATTGCTTCGGTCATCTCCAAAAAGGAAAGCTGTCCGTCGGTGTCCGTTTCACCCAATCTTTCGCCCAAAGCAAAAAGCAGCTCCTTGTCCCTTTGATTTAAAAAGGGCTGGTTTTTTACGCCATCGCTCCATATCCCGTGAAAATCCCCGTTTTCGTTTATCAAAGCGCAGTCGGTTATAAATCCGAGCTTCTGATAAGCGGCGTTTGCCGAAGCTTCTTTTAATATATCGCATATCTTTGAGTTTGTATATCTTATCTGAACGGTTAATTCCTTTACAAACAAAAGCACCGCGCAAAGCTGCCCTTCGCGCTCCTTAAGCCTTTTTGAAAAGTACATTCCCGCCCCCGTGCAAAGCATAACCACCGCCGCCGACAAAGCAAAATTCATTTTACCGCCAACCTTTCCGTTATCTGTCCGATTTTTCCGCCCAAGAACGCGATATGACTTATCGCGCCCGTTTTCACTATTTCCGATTCCTTAGCCTGCTCCATACTTCCGCAGTGCAGGGTAAATATCATTTTAACTCCGCTGTTTAAGCACAGCTTAGCGCAGCTCTCAAAGCCGGTTATTTCGTCACAGGCTATATATTCGGGCGAAAGTGTTCTTGTGGCTATCTCTATTCCCTCCGCCCTGCCGTAGCCGTTTAACACGTCGGTGTAAACGCCCACATTGTTTTGCGGCACTCCGCCGTACACTGCCGCTATCTCACCCCTGCCGTCCACCACCGCAAGCTTGTGCCTGTCTCCTATTATCCTGCACAAATCCCTTAAGACCGTGGTCTTTCCGCTCATGGGCTTTCCGCATATCAAAAGCCCCTTAAAGTCCTCGGCAAAAACGGCGGATTCCAAAAAATCTCCCGCGCCGATTATTTCTCTCGCAACTCTTATATTTATGCTGCTTATATCCTTTACTCCCTCAAAAACCCCGTTTCTTACCACCGCCGTACCGCAGAAGCCCGCCCTGTGACCGCCCTTAAGGGTGACAAAGCCCTCCTTCAATTCCTTTTCAAAGCTATGTAAGGAGTAATTGCAAAAGCATTTTATACACTCGCCCATTTCCTCAGCGGAAACCGTCTTATCGATAACCGCACGTCCCCTCGCCGTTTCCAGCGCAACCCTTTGACCCGCTCGGAGCCGTATTTCGTAAATATCCGAAACACGGTACTTAGAACGGCTTATCACGCTGCCTACCGTGCCAAGATAGGATAAAACGCCTTCCTCTCCGCAAATTTTGGCAGTTACCATTTCTTCACATCTCCTCGGTTTAATTGCTTGTCTATATTTATGTAAGCCAAGAGAAATTTATTACCGCTGCCGACCGAATAAAAAATATAAAAAAAATATTGTATTTTTATCCGAAAAGTATTATAATGATAAAAATGTATGTTTTAAGGAAAGGACACGTTATGATAGCACTTATAACAGGAGCAAGCTCCGGAATAGGCGAGGAGTTTGCAAAAAATCTCGCGTCGAGAGGCTTTAATCTTATACTTGTCGCGAGAAGGAGAGAAAGATTAAAGGAAATAAAGGAAAAAATCACAAATATATTTGACGTCAGAGTAAAGACGATATGTCTTGATTTGTCGAAAACGGAGTGCTGCAAAAGGCTTTACGAGGAAGTAAGCAAGCTTCATATTGATATACTTATAAACAACGCGGGCTTCGGACTTTTCGGAAAATTCGACAAAACCGACCTTGACCGCGAGCTTGAAATGATAGATGTAAACATCAAGGCGGTGCATGTTCTTACAAAGCTGTTTTTACAGGACTTTAAGCACCGCAATTACGGATATATCCTCAACGTTGCCTCAATAGCGGGCTTTATGGCAGGTCCCTTAATGGCGACCTACTACGCAAGCAAAAACTATGTCCTGCAGCTTACCCGCGCTGTAAGTCAGGAATTGAGACACGATAACGTTAACGTCTATGTGGGCGCGCTTTGCCCCGGACCCGTTGACACGGAATTTAACCGCGTGGCGGGAGCGCAGTTTGCGATTGGCGGTTCTACGGCAACCGAGATAGCCGAGTACGGAATAGAGGAAATGTTTAAGGGAAAAACCGTAATTATACCCAAAAAGGAAATAAAAGCCCTTGCGATGCTGTCAAAAGCCGTGCCGTCAAGACTGATGCTGTGGGGTACTTACTTTGCGCAGACGGCAAGAAGAGGAGACCCAAGCGACGATTAAAGCGATAATTAAATAAAAACGGATGCCGCTGTCAAAATTAACGGCAACCGTTTTTAAATTATATTTTTTTTACCAACCTTTTTATAATTCCATGCACTATATTTACGAGAACGTTCTTGAAAGTGAGAAAATGCAATGGACAAATACGAAGCTGACAGAATAATAGAAAGCTATGTAAAAAAACTGTTCGGCTTTGCGGTAAGCAAGCTGTCGGATATTCACGAGGCTGAGGAGCTTGCCGAGGATATTGTGCTTACGGTGTATGAATCGCTGCTTTTACGCGAAAATATCGAAAACGTAAACGGATATATTTACAAAATCGCCTGCAACGTGTACGCGCGTTATATTGACAAAAAGAATAAGCATTTGCGCGTTGACGGCATAGAGTATATTCCCGACGGAAACAATATTGAGCTTGAAGTAATCGAAAGCGAGGAAGCAAAGCTTTTGCGGCGTGAAATAACATATCTGTCGGAAACGCAAAGAAAAATCGTTGTAATGCATTATTTTCACGACATGAAGATTAAGGAAATAGCCCGCACGCTGATTATGTCCGAAAGTACGGTCAAATGGTATCTGGCGTGTTCACGAAAGGAGTTAAATATAGGCATGGAAAAAACAAGAACCATATCGGAGCTTGGTATCGAGCCTATCAGACTGTGCAACATGGGACACAGCGGAACGGTAGGTACAATGGGAGATACAAGCGACTTCTTAAAAAAATCCCTAACCCAAAATATTGCTTACTGTGCTTATCATGAACCTAAAACAATTAACGAAATTGCCGAAGAATTGGGTGTAAATCCCATATTTGTCCAAGACGAAGTCGAATATTTGGAAGAATACGGTTTTATGGATAAACTGGCAAACGGTAAATACCGCACAAATATTTTGATATTTCTTCCAACGGATGAAAAAGTTAAAGCCGGAGATGAGCTTGCGTTAAAATACGCAAATATATTTACCAAAGAATATTTTGCGCCCGTTCTTTCGGAAATAAATAAAATTCCCAATTGGCTGACTGTTCCCGACAATGATATAAACCTGCTAAAATGGAGCCTTATCCCTTTTATGTCCATCACATTACGCACAGCCGACACATCAAATAAAGAATTTTCCGTAAAAAGAAAGGACGGCGGAGATTATATCGCTGTTGCCTCTTTAGAGCGTGAATTGCATATTGAGCCCAATGTTTACGACTTTTACGGCGAAATGTGGAGAAGTGATTGCGTTAACCCAAATGTACCGTTTTCATGGGGAAACAGACCGTCGCAATGGAAAAGCTGGCAGCTCGGAACTCACTGGGACAATCGTGTACAGGATTGGAGAGACAATAAAAACGATGATTTTGTCAAGCTGTACTCGTATCTTTGCGGAGAACTTAAGTATGATGAGCTTAATATCTCTTCCTATCAGCGTTTACTGGATAAAGGGTATCTTATCAAAAACGATAAGGATTTCAAGGTAAATATTATTCTTTCATACAGCATGAAAAAATGGTACGATTTCATTACTCCCGCAAATAAAGGGCTTATCGAGCTTTCAAAGGAATACGAGCAGGAGATGAATAAAATTGATTTACCTGACCAGCCTCAATTTATGCATAAGCTAATAAAATATTTTAATCAAAATTATGCTTGCAGTCTGCATACAAGAGCTATGAAACAGCTTTTGGATATGGGGATATTGAAAGAACCCAACGAGAAGCAAAGGGACGGACTTTGTACAGTAATGTTTTTGGGAGAATAACAAATTTAAGGAGGAACAAGCAATGAAAAACCCTAACGAAATCTGCGGAATATGGCACGGTGAAAACGCTTCGGCGGCAATAACCGAAGACTATTCCATAGTATTTTTAAGACTTGAACCCGAGCTTACAGCGGCAGTGCTTAAACATTCCGAGCACGGAACAACGGGAACGGTTTACGGGATAGGAAAGAATCATGACGCTCACGCAATATATCGTATCGTGAATCCGAGCAGCGGCAAAATTTGCTGCAATGACGAAAACGAAGAAAGGCTTAAAGCTCACGGAAACGACAAGGCGGAGCTTGACGGAGAAAGCGGAAAGTTAATTTATACCGCCTATAATGGAAGCCGTTTTGAGCTTACATTAGCGGAAAAAATCGACAGCGGCTATTTTGTCAAGGATAAAAACAACGCTTCCCTTTCCGTAGCGGAAAAAATGGCAAAATGGAATATACTTTCCTGCTTTGAATACGGGGACGATTTTTACAGCGTACATATAGACACCCTTAAATATTCCGCTTTTTTCGGATTTAACGAAAAGGATAACTTCTTATACTGCCGAATAGGTCAGAACGGTTACTGTGAAAAGGGCTGGGCGATGCTTTCCACCACCTGTATCAGAATGAACGAAAGCAGAATGTTAAAGGATAATTTGCTTGCTCTGAAGGATTATATACCCAATGAAAACTGCTTTGTCAAAGACGGCTGCGCTTTTCCCGACGACGGCGGCTGGTATTGGTCGCTTAAGGAGGTTACCGACGACGTTATTTATTTGAACGGCTGCGGCGGTGATACATACGAGATATATAGGGATTAAAATTACAAAGTAAAAATTTTGGCTCTGCCGTTTATTGCGGCAGAGCCAAAATTATATTTTTGTGCGAAAATTAAAGAAGACTTTTGGGGTCATAATTAGGCTTAACATAAACCTTGTCGGGCTTATCGGTGATTTCCGCCTTAAATACGTCCTGCCACTCCTCCGCGTTAAAGTCCTCGACAGTAACGGTGATGTAGTGGTCTCCCATATTAAGAGCCTCGGCAAGCGCGTTTTTTACAGCCTGAGCTGCTTTCTGCTTCTGCTCCTCGGTTCTTCCCTCAAGCATTTTGATTCCGATATGCGGCATAAATAAATCCTCCTTTTTTATTGGTTTATTTCTTCTATAATTTCTATTATTTTGTCTAAGGCAGACACTTCATATTCGGCTAACGCCCTTATTTCCTCGGGAATATCCACCATATCCTTTATGTATACGCACCTTATCCCCGCGTTATGCGCCGACCTGACGCCGTTGGCACTGTCCTCCGCAATGATACATTCCTCAGCCGACAGTCCAAGTTGCTCAGCCGCCTTAAGAAAAGGCTCGGCGGAAGGCTTTCCCTCATTAACGCAGTCTCCTCCGATTATAACATCAAAAGGTGTTTCAATCTTTGCCCTTTCAAAATTATGCAAAGCCTCGCTCACCATAGAAGAAGTCACAATTGCTCTTTTGATTCCCTTTTCCGCCAAATAATCCGAAAGCTCAAAAAAACCTTTTTTAACGGGTATTCCTTTGGTGGTGGTAAATTCTCTTGAAAGAGAGTAAGCCGAAACGCTCATTTTTGTGTACTGCTCGTCCGTAAAGCCGTAATGCTTTTTAAAATACTCGCACGTGCTTTTATCGTTAAGTCCTATCAGGTCATAAAATGTGGTAGGCAGAAAATCAACGCCTATATCCCGCATCGCCTGTTCCCAGCACTCCTTATGTATTTTTTCGGTATCCAGAATAGTGCCGTCCATGTCAAAAAGCACCGCTTTGATTTTTGCCATTGGATTCTCCTTTTGGGAATACTTTATTATTCCTCCTTAAACACAGCGGAGCTGTACGCAGGAAGAGCAAGAGGCTGACTGAGATCAACCTTTTCTCCCGTGAAAATATTCTTGAAATTGCCGCCCGCGTTCAGATTAAAGGTAAAGCCCGCCCCGTCAACGTTAAGCGCGGTTATAACACGCTTTCCGTTATACTCGCGCATAAAGGCGTACTGCCTGTTGGTGAGCTGCAGCTGATTGTAGCTTCCCTTCGCAAGCACGTCGCTTTCCGTTCTGAACTTGGCAAGAAGGGCAATATGCTTTGTAAGCTCGGTGTCCTCCCACAGCTCAAACTCAACTCTCAAAGCGTCGTCGCCCTGCTTTTTATCGCCCTCGATACCGTATTCGCTTCCGTAGTAAACGGAGGGAATGCCGGGCATTGTAAACAAAAGCGAATAAATAGGGTTCAGATGCTCCTTGTTTTTGAGCATGGTGGCGATCCTCGAAACGTCGTGATTATCCACAAAGGTGTAAAGATTCTTGCCCGTATACAGACACCACTGCTCTCTTCCGAACTGACGGTTCAACGAGTGAGCGATCTCGAACATATTCATGTCGTTAAAGGAAGAATACAAGCCCTTATAGCACTCGTAGTTGGTAACGCTGTCCAGCTTGTCCGCGCTCATCCAGCGGTTGTAGTCCCCATGAAGAGTTTCGCCCATGAGCCAGAAATCCTCCGCAAGCCACTTGCAGTGACCGTGCAGCTCTCTTAAAAAGTTTTCGTCAAGACAGTATGCCACGTCAAGACGAAGACCGTCTATCTTATATGTTTCGCGCCACTTTGTAATACAGTCCTTAAGATAATTTTTAACGTCGCCGTTGTACAGATTAAGCTTTACAAGCTCGTAGTGACCCTCCCAGCCCTCGTAGAAAAAGGGGTCGCCGTAAGGGCTTCCGCCGTCTCTGATGTGGAACCAGTCCTTGTATCTGCTTGAAAAGCCGTGCTCGCGAACGTCCTTGAATGCCCAGAACTCTCTTCCCACATGGTTAAACACGCCGTCAATAACTACCTTTATCCCGTTTGCGTGCAGCTCGTCGAAAACCTTTTTAAAATCCTCCTCAGTGCCCAGACGGCGGTCGGGAACAAGGTAATCGGCGGTATCGTAGCCGTGCTTTGAGGACTCAAAGATCGGACCGAAATAGATCGCGTTAAATCCGCACTCCTTTAAATGGGGAATAATATCCAACACCTTCAAAATGCGAGATTGGGGTGCGCTTGTAAAATCGTTCTCCTTGGGGCAGCCGCAAAAACCCAACGGGTAAATATGGTAAAACGCGGCCTTATCATACCAATTCATATAATTTCCCTCCAAAAATAGAATTATTTGCTTTAACATTCTAACATTTTTTTTCGGTTTTGTCAAATTGTGCATCGAAACTATACCTTTTTTGTCTCTTTTTGCACATATTGCACAAATTTTTTTGATATTTTTTTACGAATTAGCGGCGGCAAATTATCCCATTTTCTGTGGATTTTTGATAAAATCTATGTTATAATAGTTTAAGCCGATTTTACGATTGGCGTATATATGCATGAAAAAACTCATAGACAGATGATTGATAATATTTATGTTTTTAGCATCGACGGTCATTTCCGATTGCCGAGGCTTTATTTATGATTAGTTTAAAGCTAATTTGCACGTTTAATTTCTTTCACGCATAGAAATTAAGGTACAAGTTGTTTTAATACAGGCGATAAATTCGGGTTGATACCCAAGCAAAAATTTAAGGAGGCTGACTTATGGCTTTAAAAAAATGTATCGTTGCCTTCTCCGGCACAGAGGAGCAGGAAAACGAACTGAAAGCCGTTATCAAGGAGCACAGCGACGACCCCGGTGCTCTCATGCCCGTGCTTCAGAAGGCGCAGGACATCTACGGCTATCTCCCCATCGAGGTACAGGAAATAATTGCCCGTGAAATGAACATACCTCTTGAAAAGGTTTACGGCGTTTCTACCTTCTATTCCCAGTTTTCTCTCAATCCCAAGGGCAAGTACAGGATCTCCGTTTGTCTCGGAACCGCTTGCTACGTTAAGGGTTCTGGCGATGTATTCAACAAATTGCAGTCTATTTTGGGCGTTACCAGCGGCGGGATCACCGACGACGGCAAATTCTCGCTTCAGGACTGCCGCTGTATCGGCGCGTGCGGTCTCGCACCCGTTATGACCGTTAACGACGATGTTTACGGAAAGCTTACGGGAGACGAAAAGGAGCTTCGTGAAATTCTCGCCAAGTACGAATAATGACCGAGCTGTCTTTGAACGTCCTTGACGTTGCACAAAACAGCATAAGGGCAAAGGCCTCCCTGACGGAAATATCCGTGGAAATACATACCGATAAAAACAGCCTTGTTATCACAATAGAGGATAACGGCTGCGGAATGGACAAGGAAACGGTACGGCGCGCCGCGGACCCGTTCTTTACTACCCGTACAGCAAGAAAAACAGGCTTTGGAATCCCTTTTTTCAAGATGAGCGCGGAAATCACGGGAGGGAGCTTTGAGATCGTTTCCGAAAAAGGCAAAGGCACAAAGGTCACGGCATACTACGTCCTCGGCAGTGTAAACCGCATGCCGCTGGGAGATATGCCGTCCGTTATCGAAGCCTTGGCGCTTTGCAATACGGATATGGATTTTATTTACAATTACAGCGTTGACGGCGAAGGCTTTACGTTTGACACCGTCAGGATAAAAAAAATACTTGAAGGCGTTCCCTTAAACGCTCCCGAGGTAAAAAAGTTCATAAGGGAATTTTTGAGGGAAAATACCGACGAAATCAACAAAAAGAAAACTTTTTGAAAGGAAACACGCTTATGAAAACCTTAGAAGAGCTTCAGGCGATCAAGGAAAAATTGCAGAGCCAGATCGATTTGCGCTATGAAGCCCATGCACACACAAAAGTTGTTGTATGTATGGCGACCTGCGGCATCGCAGCCGGCGCAAGACCTGTTCTGACTGCTTTTTCCGATCTGGTTCAGGAGCATAAATTAAAGGACATTTCCGTTACACAGACAGGCTGTATCGGTCTTTGTCAGTACGAGCCCATTGTGGAGATCACCACTCCCAAGGACGGCAAGGTAACTTATGTAAAAATGGACGCCGAAAAGGCTAAAAAGGTAGTTGAACAGCATTTGGTACAGGGTAATGTGGTTACCGAGTACACAATAAATAATTAGGAGGAAGAATAATATATGTATCGTTCTCAAGTTTTGGTCTGTGGTGGTACAGGCTGTACTTCCTCCGGAAGTACAGCAATTATCGACAGACTTCATGAGGAAATCAAGAAAAACGGTCTGGAAAACGAAGTAAACGTAATCAGAACAGGCTGTTTCGGCTTATGCGCCCTGGGTCCCATTATGATAGTTTATCCCGAGGGCTGCTTCTATTCAATGGTTAAGGAAGAGGATATTCCCGAGATAGTTTCGGAGCATCTCTTAAAGGGCAGAATCGTTGAGCGTCTGCTTTACAGCGAAACTGTCACCGAAAACGGAATAAAGCCCCTTAACGACACCAACTTCTACAAAAAACAGCACCGCGTTGCTTTGCGTAACTGCGGCGTTATCAATCCCGAAAATATCGACGAATACATAGCCGTTGACGGTTACCGGGCACTTGGAAAGGTGCTTAAGGAAATGACCCCCGATGAAGTAATCCAGACGGTTCTGGATTCCGGCTTAAGAGGCAGAGGCGGCGCGGGCTTCCCCACAGGCAAAAAGTGGCAGTTGGCGCGTACTATCGTACAGGACGGCGGACAGAAGTATGTCTGCTGCAACGCCGACGAGGGCGACCCCGGCGCGTTTATGGACCGTTCCGTATTGGAAGGCGATCCTCACGTTGTAATCGAGGCTATGGCTATCGCGGGCTACGCTATCGGCGCAACTCAGGGCTATATCTACGTTCGCGCGGAGTACCCCATTGCCGTTCAGCGTCTCAGAATTGCCATAAATCAGGCGAGAGAATACGGACTTCTCGGCAAAAATATATTTGAATCGGGCTTTGACTTTGACCTTGACATCCGTCTGGGTGCGGGCGCGTTCGTATGCGGCGAAGAAACCGCGCTTATGACCTCTATTGAGGGCAAGAGAGGCGAGCCTCGCTGCCGTCCTCCTTTCCCCGCAGAAAAGGGCTTGTTCCAGCGTCCCACCATTCTCAACAACGTTGAGACCTACGCCAACATTCCCCAGATCATCTTAAAGGGCGCGGACTGGTTCGCTTCAATGGGTACGGAAAAATCCAAGGGCACAAAGGTATTCGCGCTGGGCGGCAAGATCAACAACACAGGTCTTGTCGAGATCCCCATGGGTACCACCCTCCGCGAGATCGTATACGAGATCGGCGGCGGTATTCCCAACGGAAAGAAGTTCAAGGCGGCTCAGACAGGCGGTCCTTCGGGCGGCTGTATCCCTACCGAGCATCTTGACATAAAGATCGACTACGATAACCTTATCGCTATCGGCTCCATGATGGGTTCGGGCGGACTTATCGTAATGGACGAGGACAACTGTATGGTTGATATAGCCAAGTTCTTCCTCGAATTTACCGTTGACGAATCCTGCGGTAAATGTACTCCCTGCCGTATCGGCACAAAGCGTCTTTACGAAATGCTCCACAAGATCACAAGCGGCAACGGAACACTTGAAGATCTGGACAAGATGGAAAAGCTCTGCTACTACATCAAGAACAACTCTCTCTGCGGCTTGGGACAGACCGCTCCAAACCCCGTTCTTTCCACTCTCCGCTACTTCAAGGACGAATACATAGCTCACGTTGTGGACAAGAAATGTCCCGCGGGAGTATGTACACGTCTTCTCCAATACAAGATTGTTGAAGACAAGTGCAAGGGCTGTACCGCGTGTGCAAGAGTTTGTCCCGCAGGCGCTATCAGCGGCAGCGTAAAGGAACCTCACTCCATTGATCCCGCAAAGTGCATCAAGTGCGGTGCTTGTATGAGCAAGTGCAAATTCGGTGCCATTGTCAAGGAATAATAGAAAGGAATTATTACTATTATGGTCAATATTAAAATTAACGGTATCGAATGTTCCGTTGAAGAGGGTACAACCATACTTGAAGCCGCACGCAAGAACGGTATTCGTATTCCCACTCTCTGCTGGCTCAAGGACATCAACGAAATAGGCGCGTGCCGTATCTGCGTTGTGGAAATGACAGGCGCAAGAAGCTTGGTAGCTTCCTGTATGTACCCCATTTCCAAATTCGACGAAGGCAAAAATATACTCACCAACTCCCCCGCTGTTCTGGAAAGCAGAAAAATGACATTGGAGCTGCTGTTGAGCAACCACAAGAAAGAATGTCTCTACTGCTCCAGAGGCGGAAACTGCGAATTGCAGGCGCTTTGTCAGGAACTGGGCGTAAAGCATGAGCCCGCTTACGACGGCGTAAGAAACGAATATGAAATAGACGAAAGCGCGGCTCACATGACCCGCGACAACGAGAAGTGCATCAACTGCCGCCGCTGTATTGCCGCTTGTACAAACGTACAGGGCATCGGCGTTATCGGCGCAAACTACCGCGGCTTCAAAACCACTATCGGCAGTCCCTTTGATATGGACTTGGCTGATACCGCCTGCGTTTCCTGCGGTCAGTGTATCGCAGTATGCCCCACAGGCGCGCTTAACGAAAAGGACGACACCGCGAAGGTTTGGGAAGCTATCAACGATCCCGACAAGGTAGTTGTTGTACAGACCGCTCCCGCCGTTCGCGCTTCCATAGGCGAGGCTTTCGGCTATCCCATGGGTACAAACGTAGAGGGCAAAATGGCTGCGGCTCTCCGCAGATTAGGCTTTAACGCCGTATTCGATACCGATTTCGGCGCTGACCTTACCATTATGGAGGAAGCTACCGAGCTGCTGGACAGAGTACAGAACGGCGGCGTACTTCCCATGATCACCTCCTGCTCTCCCGGCTGGATCAGATACTGCGAAGCTTACTACCCCGAAATGATCCCCAATCTTTCTTCCTGCAAGTCTCCTCAGCAGATGAACGGCGCGATCACAAAGACCTACTGGGCACAGAAAATGGGAATCGATCCCAAGAATATCGTAAGCGTTTCCGTTATGCCCTGCACCGCAAAGAAATTTGAGATAGGCAGAGAGGATCAGAGCGCGTCGGGCTATCCCGATCTCGATATATCCATAACCACCCGTGAATTGGTAAAGATGATAAATCAGGCGGGGCTCTGCTTCAAAGAGCTTCCCGACGAAGGCTTTGACAGCCCTCTCGGAATCGGCACCGGCGCGGCAGTTATCTTCGGCGCGACAGGCGGCGTTATGGAAGCGGCTTTGCGTACAGCAGTATGGAAGCTTACCGGCGAGGACGTAAACAGCCCCGTTGAGTTCAAGGAAGTACGCGGCGTTGAGGGCGTTAAGACAGCTACCTATAATGTAGGCGGCAAGGACATCACCGTAGCGGTTGCTTCCGGTCTTAAAAACGCAAGCGCTCTGCTTGAAAAGGTTAAGAGCGGCGAGCTTAACGTAACCTTTATCGAAATAATGGCATGTCCCGGCGGCTGTGTAAACGGCGGCGGACAGGTTATCGTTCCCGCGGACGTTCGCAATTTCACCGACATTCGCGCGGAAAGAGCTAAGGCTCTTTATAACGCCGATGAGAACAGACCTCTCAGAAAATCTCATGAAAGCCCCGACGTTAAGGAGGTTTATGAGAAATTCCTCGGTGAACCCGGCAGCCATAAGGCGCATGAGGTTCTGCATACCTCTTATAAGGCTTCTGATCTGATCAAGTAAGCTTAAGAATAACGAAAATAATAAAAACCGCTTTTTAAAATTGGGGCGGTTTTTATTATTTTCTTTATTTTATGCTAATAATGATGTGTCAATTGTTAATTATACTAATTTCCAATCAAAGTACAGACTGCTTATTCATCTTGCATAACGCGTAATTTCTCCCGTATCCTCGTACCCTGCAATAACGCCCGATCTATCAAACGAATACCGATAAACAAGGCAATTTCCGCCAATGGTGAACGAACTTGTATAGGGTGAAAAAAATGCAGAAGCAATGCTTTCCACATTCCATTTGAGCTGATCGTTTTCAACGACAAGCGTTCCGCCAAGCGAACCCTTTACGGAATAGAAATTCTTAGGTTCTCCTCCGGTGGGGTCGCACAAAAGCAGTACCGCCGTGTAATTATCCCGCACTATTGGAGTCAGCTCCTCGCTTGAGATCTCCCAATTTTCTCTGTTGAACACATAGTCCAGAATGTCGGCGACCTCATATCTTCCGCCTTCATCGGTCTGCTTCGGAACGGCATATGCGGAAAGATACACGTTTCCCTCAAATTCCTCCATATCCGTGATATAATAATCGCAGTCATCGCTCTCATATATGAAATTGTCGGTGACGTTTCCGTCCTTATCGAGCTTTGCAAGGTGAGCATGCACCCCGTCAATATAGTCTCCGAGCTGTACCAGATAGCCGTCTCCCAACCGAGCGGCGTTCCATATGCCCTTGATCCCAACTTGCGTTTTCTTGAAGCTCAGCTCGCTGCCGCTCATGTCGTATTGACTGAGACACAGATACTCAAGATCTCCGCGGCTGATAATCGCCCAAGTACCATCGCCGTTGTCAAGCACCGCGCCGATATATTCATCTTCGAACCCGTGATCAAGACGGCACTCCCATATCTTATTGCCGTCGTCGTCAAGCCGTGCTATCCAACAGTAGGTCGTCATTTCGCTTGACCAGGCAGGTGTAAATCCCCACACGGCAATTCCTTCGGACATCGGAACGCAGCCCTCAACATAGAATGATGAAAACTCGGTTTTCCAAATCGAACTTCCGTCACGATAACATTCCACGATACTCTTGTCGAAAACATCAAATCCCAGAGTTTCGTCCAATTTATATTCACAAACCATCTGATATTCAATACCTTTTCCGCGGTTTGCGCTGTTTGCGATATTGCCGTTCCAGAAAGCCGCCAGCTCCTCGGAAGTAGGCTCCTGCTGAGGTATCTCCGCTCCCTGCACGGAACGTCTGATAACCTCGACGGTTTTATCATTCACAAAGCGATTTGTTGAAATATCACGATAGACTTCCTTTAGCTCCTCACGGTCAAGTCCCTCGGCGGATAGTCCGTTTTTCTCGAAAAAGTCCACGGCGGCGTTGTATTCCTTAGCTTCGGCAGCTATCGCACATCCGCCCAGCCCCGCCGTTAATACCAGACAAGCCGCGACCGGCGCGAATATTTTAATATTAAAACGCCGCCTGTTATTTTTAATTCCCGACTTACGCAGAGCTGTTTTTTCAATGCGCTTTAAAATATTTTTCGACAATTTCTCGTCAAAGTTATCGGGCATAATTTCGTCAAGCTCATTCGGATTCAGATATTCAAAAAAGTTCTCCAACGTATATTTCATCATTATTTCCTCCAATCATCAAGTTTCTTCCGAAGCTTCTCCACAGCACGGCTGGTCCTCGTGTCAACGTTTGAAACTGACATTTTCAACCGCGCGGCGATTTCCTTTGAGGATTCGCCCAAGTAAAATTTCCGCAGCAGTATCTCACGGTCGGGTTCGTTCATTGATTTTACCTCGGATAATACCGCATGGCGCAGCTCGCGTTCTTCCAGATCGCTTTCCAAAGCAATTCCGCCGATATCCGCGCGTATTTCCTCGTCTAACGGTAAAACCTCCGTGCTCCGCCGCGTAATATCAATGGCATTATGCCGTGCGATAACGCATAGCCATGCTTTTATGCTTCCCTTGGAAGGGTCATATTTGTTTAGATCAAGGTAAAAATCACTGAAAACCTCTGCGGCGCAAGCCTCGGCATCGGCGGTGCAAAACAACGCTTGGGGAAGATTTCTCCGCACCACGGTGTAAACCAGTCCGCCGAATTGCGCTATAAGAGTCTTTAAGCCCTTTTCCGGATTTTTTTGCAGCAGCTCCAACAATTCTGCGTCTTTCACCGTACCACCTCCCGATTTGATCATCAAGCTTGATTCATCTATCTATGCGCGGAAAAAATATAAATCTTACAGTTTTCATAAAATTTTGGAGTTTGGGGAACTTGCGGTATGGCACATTTTCACCGATCTATATTATAACACAAAAAACGGAAATTGCCTACACTCTAAAAATAAGCTCTATTTCTGCGAGGTTATCCTCGCACGGTACACATAAAAAGTAAATTTCGTTTACTTTTTTTCATTTTACTATTGCTTTCCCAAAAGAAATGTGATATAATCAGTAAATAAAAATTAACATTGGAGAGGGGAGGAAATAAAATGAAATACGTTCTTTACAGCATCACAGCCTTATACGCGCTTTTATCCGCATTCGCCGCTATTGTCCAAATGAAAACCGCAAAGCAAAAAAGCACTTCCCTTATGATGCTTGGCGGCGGGCTTATTCTGATAATTACTGTCATTCTGCATATTCTGAATTTGCCGTACAATTGGATCGCCGCCGCTGTCGGGGGGTTGCTTATATGCGCGGCGGCTTTCATAAACGGCAAAAAAAGCGGTAATTTTCATATTACACACCATATAATCAGATTTATTATTACATTGCTGCTTATAATCGGTTATATTATGTTATAAAATCACATATATTGACACACTTTACAATAGGAGCATATCAAAATGAATCAAAAGCTTATGGAAATTTTAAACGATTTTACGGATATAATGAAAAGCACCGACGGCACATTAGGCGCATGGAATTTCGGCTCGGCTTCCCGCGGAATGGCAGACGAATACTCGGACGCGGACATTGTTTTCTTGGTTGAGGGAGGTAAATTCAAGGAAACCGAAAACAGCTTGGAAGCGCTTTTATCAAGGGCTTGCGATAAGGTAATGCTGTGCTGGGAGGAGGGCTTTAACGGAGAAGC
>JAAVIG010000072.1 GCA_014796735.1 Oscillospiraceae bacterium | reverse complement strand
TTTTTCCTAAAAGCTGTGTGGCGATAGTCCCTTAGGGAAGTGTTGGTGGAATTATTGGGGCTTTATTCACGTTCGGGTCGCAGGGGCTGCGTTATTGATTATGTGTTTTCATTGGTGATGTTGGTTGCTCCTATTGGTTTGTGCAATGTATGATTATGTTTGCTCTCCCAATTGGGCTGTTCCGCCCTATCCTTTAAAACTGCTCCTTTTACAATAACTGCCCTACAGCAGGGGCGGAGCCAAATTTTCGCCATAGGCGAAAATTTTGAAATGCTAACGCATTTCAGCGGGCTTACGCCCGCGGCTCCGCCGCCCAACGCTGTTCGTCGCTCTCAACCTTTTTTGTTTCATCGCTTGCGGCGTGAAAAAAGTTCTAATTGTTCTTTGGCTAAATCTTTCGCGTTTACTGTGTGAACCGTGTTGCAGAAAAGCTCTGTCAATTCCTTTCGTTTTCACATTCGGCTAAAAATTTTCTCACTGCATTGCAAAATTGCTCCGGATTATCCAAAAACGGAGTATGTCCTGCGTTGCTAATGATAATCATTTCCTTTTGTTTCGAGGAAACCGCTGAATAATAATCCGCTGCCATATCTGTCGGAGTAATCCAATCACTATCACCTTGAATAAAGCAAATTGGAACATCATACTCATTGGCAAAATCCATAACATCAAATTGAAAATACATATAATCCACAAGCTTACTCTGAGACGAAATAATATTATGTGTGTTGCTTGCGAACAAAAACCATTTTGCATCATTCCACGACATCTCCGGAGATGTAAGGGCGGAAAAAATTTGTTTAAATCCCGACATTTCTTCGTCGCATTTCAAATACTTTATAGATGTGGTAATCATTTCTTCAAGTGATTTTACGTCTGATTTTTCAACGTTATCGGTTGCTGTAAGCTGTTTAATTCCATACTCCAATAAGTCGGCATCTCTATTGTTTCCGTTTTCAATCGCTTTTTTTATTGCACATTCTGCCGCATAAATCTTTCCCTGCAAGAAATTTGTGACTTGACCGACTCCGATATAAGCAGTGACCTTTTCGGGATAAATGTGTATATAATTCATTCCCGGAACTGTTCCCCACGATTGCCCTATTATGATGATTTTTTCCTGTCCAAAACGCTCTCGCAAATAATCAATTATTTCATTTGTATCGGCAAGCATTTGTTCAATATTCATTTTACCGTTGCTTTTATTTCTGTAATAGGTTCGACCGCAGCCCCTTTGTTCCCAGCAAACGATTGTATAATCTTTTTCCAAGCCTGCCTGATAATAATAATTTAAATATGTAAGAGGAAATCCCGGTCCTCCGTGAAGCCATAAGATAACGGGATTTTCTCTGTCTTCACCGCGAATTTGCAAATACTGTTCTATGCCGCCTATTTTGACATAGGTACTTTCTTGTATGGCGTTTTCTGTATCTATTTTCGCCTTATATGAATGATAAATGCGAAAAATTGCAATAGTTAAAGCAATCAGTATGGTTATGATTCCTAATATAATAAGCGCTATTAACATTTTTCTTTTTATCACCCTTTAAGCGTTTGATACTAAAAATGCAGGTATTACGTCAGTTTAAAAAGGGATTGGTATGATTTGCGTACCGACCGTCCTGTCTGCATTTTGTACAGCCGCTGTACCGCAATTGTCAATCGTCAATCATCAATTGTCAATTTTTTCTTAGCCCTGCCGAAAAGTCTTACTCTCGTAATAAACCTTTTTAGAGGCTTCATATCGTCCAGCGTGTTTTTCAGCAGCTTTGAAACGCTTTCGTAGACCAACAGCTGTTCATCTTTTGTAAATTCGGGTTCTCGGTCAAATTGCGCTTTTTCGTAGAAGGGTATCGCATCGCGGAATATGTTGCCCGATTTAAGCGTCTTGTCCGCCCTGAATCCGAATTCCTCGGGGGTCT
Organism: Oscillospiraceae bacterium; assembly: GCA_014796735.1. Classification (GTDB taxonomy): domain Bacteria; phylum Bacillota; class Clostridia; order Oscillospirales; family Ruminococcaceae; genus Ruminiclostridium_E. The sequence continues at coordinate 4,888 of JAAVIG010000072.1, read as the reverse complement.
CGCCCTTTTGTCTGTAAATTCCCCTTATTTTAAGCAGCTTTAACGAGAATTCAAGCATTTCCTTTACAGCCGTCTCCGAATCGCCGCTCTTAAAGAATTTCATCAGTCTGTTTTGTTTTTTGGTGAGTGAACGCAAGCCTCCCGCTATGGACATCGCTATAACAAACAGCAGCAAGACCGTTCCCACCGATATAAGGATAATTTTGACCGCCTCCGGGCTTATTCCGCCGCCGCTGCCTATTGAATTTCCGCTGTTATCGGTAAGCGGAGCGGTGCTTGTCTCGCTTTCGCTTTCGGTTTCTTTCGCTGTCGTTGTGGTAAGCGCCGCGGTGGTAGTGGTATGAGCAGTGGTAACAGTGGTCGTTTCCGTAACGGCGTCGGTTGTGGTCTCCGCAGCGGACGACGACAGACGGTCGGCGGTGGGCGTGGGGTCGTAAGGTATCCAGCCTATGCCGTCAAAGTAAACCTCTACCCATGCGTGCAGGTTCTTTTGCAAAACAGTGTATTTGTATCCGTCGCTCGTTTCGGTGCAGTTGTCGCCCCCTACCGTAAAGCCCGTGACATATCTTGCAGGGACTCCCATGTATCTTAGCAAAAGGCACATTGAGGAAGCGTACATTGCGCAGTGTCCCGATTTTGTTTCAAAAAGAAATGTGTACAGCGGCGATTCGCTGCCGTGGAAGTTGTCCGAGTTGAGAGAGTAACTGTATATGCCCGAGATAAAGTATTCCTCCAGATATTCCGCCAGCTTTGCCCTGCTTATCATATCATTGTGCGCATTGTAGCTTATGCTGTCAAATTCATCGGTGTTAAATGCGCTTTGCCACAACAGATTGACGATAGTTCGCCTTTCGTCGTCGGGAACAGCGGTATAATAATCGTATACATAATTTCTGTATGCTTTCGAGTAGACCGAATAATCCTCAAAGGTCACGGGAAGACTTGCGAAATAGCTTTCGCGGTAATCCAGCATATAATAATAGTCTTCAAGCATGCGTGCGAAGCTGCCGTTCTGATACAGCACGGTAGTTTCCATAGAGTTTATCTTTCCCTTGTCCGCCAATGCGATAAAGTCCCCCTTGACCGAAAAAAGCTCGTTATTGCGGAACATATAGTTAGCGGGCGTGCCCGCGAAAAATACGGTGTTTAATTTTTGCAGATAGTTTATTTTCACCTTCTGCAATTCGATGTAAGGTGTAAAGTCGGGGTCTTCTCCCATGCTTTTTCTTGCGAGATAGTATTCTACCTCGGGGGTGTAGCTCTCGAATACGTCCTTTATCTTTACCTGTTCGTTATTCAGGTTCATATACTCGTCTCTTAAGTTTAAGCTGTATTGGATGCCATTAAAGTTAATATCGGCAATGGATTTCCACCGCTTTCCGTCAAATTCGTAGCCCACGTCGCCTCTTAAGTACAGCTTGTCCTTGTTTTGAGTTACAATCTCTAAAACGGGGGTATTGCTCTGGGGGGTATCGTTAGGGTTGATGCCGTTGGAAATATTTATGCTTCCTCCGTCGGCGGAGAAGAAGCCCTTATAGGGAGAGACATTTACGCTGTCAAAAAAGTCCACGCTCCATTCACCTATGCTTCTTACACAGTCGGAAATGCGCTGCACTATAGTGTCAAACTTAAGATTTCCGTTCTGAGGAAAAAGCGAGGAGGTCAAAGAGACGATCAGAAGCGTTATAATAAATATAACAGCGCTGTCCGACAAATGTCTGTTGTAATGAAGACTGTCGGCTTTTATTCGCTTTATCGGAGAGCGGCTTTTATTGTTTTTGCGGTACTGTCTGTCCAGAACGGAGATGTTCGCCATTCCTCCCACTGCCAGCGAAGCGTTGGCGGAGGAAGCGAGAGACGCCGCCCAAAGCGCGGCAAGTCCTGCGATAAATACTCCCAAGCGAGAGGTATAGGAGGTGTGCTGCGATAAAAAAGAAGGGATCACCATTATAGCGGAATATGTAAGTATCGCTTCGGGATTGAATCTGTGGTGAGATGAAACGGCAAAAACAAAGCCGAAAACCAACGATAAGATCAGCAGCATAGGCATAGGCTCACCGGTCTCCGTTTTATTCTTGATAAGACTTTCGGCGTCTATAATATTTCCGTCCGCTACTCGCAGAATGTGATAGAAAAAGCTTTCTCCGCACTCTATCAATCCTTTCAGCGATATGAAAACGGCCGCGAGAACAAAAAGTATAACATTCCGCCGCCCGAACAGTCCCAGCAGCACAAGGAATACCACACAGGATACGCCCGCAAAAAAAGCGCAGACAAAGGCTTCCTCCTCCGCTTTAAGCATTTCGGCAAAGTAATATGTTCCGCAAAAGCAGGTGATAAACGCCAAAAGAGCTTTCCCCGCAAAAAATTGCAAAAAGCTCTGATCCTTTTTAAAATATGGAAAATTATAAATGGCAAAGTTATCGTTTTTCTTTTTACCTATCTTTTTTCTTTCAGCTTTCATTTACTCTCCGTATATGTTCGTTTATATATCCCTTTTAAATACGCGGTTTAAAATGGGATCGGTATTATTACATGCTGTACAGCTTTCCAACGGCGGCGGGAAGATCACGCACAACGTTCCACGGATCAAGCTCCGCAACGGTGACATTTCTTATGCTCTTTATATATTGGCGTATACCTTTTTCCGCTTCTCCCGTCATTAAGATCAGGACGTCCGAAAAAACAGCCAATTCCTCCGCCAATTTCGCCAGCTCTCTGTTACAGTGGGGCGTTATCAGAACGGCGGTGCCTTTAACGCTGTTGTTATCGGTAAAATGCTTTTTACATTCTGTGTAGAAGCTCGGATCGCCCTCGTAGCTGTTTACCGAGGCGGCGAGGGAAGCGGTCTTGTACAAGTGGCTTAAATGCTCAATGGGTAGATTTTCCGTCTTTTGAGATTTGATATCGTAAAAGGAGATCAGACTGTTGCAGTCGTTTTTTAAATTGTAAAGAGCAACAGCCAACGCCGATTCCAACACGGCATCGGTGTGGACGGCTTTTTCCTTATCGGTGGCTCCGCAGTGGGTCATATCGCAGACGATCACCGACTGGGAGGCAAGGTTTTCGGCGTTTTGCCACACCATATAGTCCTCCTGCTTTGAGGAAAGCTTCCAGTGTATATTTCTTACGTCGTCGCCCTCCGCGTATTTTCGGGTAAAGCTTCGTTCGCCCTTGGAGGAGTTTATTGATTGATTTTCGCTTTCCTCGTCGCTGACCGCGAAAAATCCGTTGTCGGAGGCTACGTCTATGATTCGGGGCGTGACCGTTATTTTCTTGTGTAGACCGATTTTCTTTTTGAGCTTAAAGATTTTGAAATAATCATAAAAACAGGCAGTATCAAAGGATATGTCATATTCTCCTCTGTACTCCGCCGTATAGGTAAGATTAAGATTTTTCATCTGAAACGGGGACAGGGAAAAAATCAGCCTTGCGTCCTTTTTTTCCGACAGTCCCGGCATTGACGCGCTTATATAGGTTGATGAGGACGGGAACAAAAAATTGTTTTTTATAAAAACGCGCACTCTCAGGGTCTTGTTTTTTTCAATCGTTTCCGCGCTTGTGTCAAAGGTTACGGTGAAAGTTGTTTTAACGATAAAGGTAAGTACAAGAGACACTATCGGCAGTGCGATCACGGTGATAAGCACCACTGACGACAGGTGTCCCGCGTAAGCCTGCGAAAATACCAAAGACGCCACAAGCACCGCAATGTAAGCAAAACGGTAAACCGCCATTTTACGCCCGTTCCTTTCCGAAAGGATACATGATTCCGTTTCTTACTTCCTTTATAACGTCGTCGGAGGTCACTCCTTTGATCTTGGCGTCCTGCTTAAGATGTATTCTGTGACTTAAAACATAAGGTATCATAATACTTACATCCTCGGGTGTAACATAAGTCCTGCCGTTTACAAGGGCAAGCGCCTGCGCGCATCTCATAAGAGCCAAAGAAGCTCTGGGGCTTGCTCCCAGCAGTACTGCGGGGTGAGTTCTTGTTGCCGAAACAAAGCTTACTATGTACTGTCCTATGGTGACATCAACGTTGACTTGTCCCGTAAGCTCCGAGAACTGCTCCAGCTCCTCCGCGGTGCATATGGGGCGAACGCTGTCCATAGGCTCGTTTCCGCTTCTGTTGGTAAGTATTTCCAGCTCCTGCGCCACAGTGGGGTAGCCCATTGTTATTTTCATCATGAAACGGTCAAGCTGCGCTTCGGGCAAGGGAAAGGTGCCCACAAAGCCAAGCTCGTTCTGAGTGGCTATTACCATAAAGGGGCGGGGGAGTCGGTAGGTCGTTCCGTCTACCGTTACGTTTCTTTCCTCCATTGCTTCCAACAGCGCCGACTGGGTTTTGGGGGAGGTACGGTTTATTTCGTCCGCCAATAAAATGTTGGTCATAGACATGCCCGGTCTGAACTCGAATCGGTTAGTTTCTTTGTTGAAAAGGTTAAAGCCCGTTATATCCGATGCGGTAACGTCGGGGGTAAACTGCGCTCTTTTGAACTCCAAGCCCGTTGCTTTTCCGAGGGCAGTGGCAAGTGTGGTTTTTCCCGTGCCCGGTACGTCTTCTATAAGCACGTGCCCGCCCGCAAGCAGAGCAACTACAAGCAGAGTTATCGCGTTTTTCTTTCCCACGATCACTTTTTCTATTTCGGTTATCGTTTCTCCTAACTTTCGGCTTACCTGACTGCTGCTTATTTCCATTGTCCTTTTCTTCTCCGTTCTGTATATTTTAAAGTATTGTATTTTTTAAACATCATTATGTTAATTATATCACATTTCTTTTATAAAATCAATAATGTTGTGGAAACTGTAAACAATTTGTAATAATTTAATAGGGGAGCAGGGGGTGGGGGTATCCTCAATCGGCGGAGTGCCTTTTTAAAACTGCGTT
>JAAVIG010000071.1 GCA_014796735.1 Oscillospiraceae bacterium | reverse complement strand
CATTATTAAATTAATAGCACTTCCAAAGTTTTTAAACATTGATTGCTTTTTTGTCGGATATTTTGCAATGGATATGTCATAATTGCCGAAAAGCGGCTCTGTTAGATCCCACAGCTTGTCCAAAGGACATTGACCGTCATCATCAAGATTTATAATTATATCTCCCGTCACTATTGAATAGCCGGCCATAATCGCTGCGTGCTTCCCGCCATTTTTAGCAAGATCTATTACTTTTACTTGGTCATCAGCTGCGGCGATATTTTTTAGTACACTCAGAACATTATCGGGAGAACAATCATTAACAGCAATTATTTCATAGTCAATGGCTTTTTTCTCTGACATTTTGCTGTGTATTTCGGAGATTACATCTTCAACGGTGAGCTCGCTTCTAAAACAAGGAATAACAAAGGAAAATTTCATCAAATTACACCTCAATTTTTTCAATAAAACTCATCAGCAGTTTTATTTATCTTAATGCTTTTTTCAGGCACATAAACTCCGTATGATTCCGTATTTTTCGCTATATATGCACCCGCTCCGACAAATGTATAATCCGAAACCGTCACTTTATTGTTATATGTAGAATTGTTTCCTAAAAAACAATGATTTCCAATTATAACTCCGCCTGATGTGCTTGCACCGGGCGCAAAATTGTTAAAATTGCCAACAATATTATGATGATTGGCGGAAGATAACGGCCACATTATATTTCCGTTTCCGAATTTTACATTGTAACCAATAACACAATTTTCCAATATTATATTACCGTCTCCAATATTACTTGTTGAAATTATTGCAGATGGATGAATCAGATTATCAATTTTATAACCATAGCATTTTAATAAATCGAAAACCCTCTTACGAGAATTAAACATATCTTTTCCGATAAAGCCTATAGCAACATCGTATTCAAGCGGAGAGAATTTTTCTTTTATCATACTTGCCGGTACCACTTCCTTACCGTTGTACTTATTAACGGCATTTATATATTCATCATCGAGTATATACGCTTCAACAGTATACTGCAAAACCCTTTCGATCAAATCCGAAACAATATCAGCAAATTCTCCCGCGCCATATACGACAAATTTCTTCATCATATTTCCTCCAATAAATTCAACACAGTTTGAGCAATATAATCCATATCCCTCTCGCTGTATCGCTGGTCTATAGGTAAATGAAAAATGTATTTTGTAAAATCATATTCCGGAATACCAAAATAATCATCTGTATTTTTCTCCTTCCATATCCATGGAACATATATTTTATGTTCTACCAGCTTAGAGCGAATATCTTTTCTTATCATAAATGGATAGGTATAAGGAATATCATTATCAGACAAATCAAGCTTTAACTTATTTAAACCGCCTAAGAGTTTGCACAGCTCTTGAAAATTTCTTTGTCTTCTATCTTTTACAAAAGTGTAATCAACAGATTCCAAAATTCTTTCTGTCAGATTCGACATTCGCTTTCTTTCGTCTCTTATTTGATTATAATTTTCGATGCTGTCCTGATATGCTTCATTTGTTCCGTATTCATATTGCATCAGTAAAAATGAGGCTCTTTTACCGGAGCAATCCTGTTCCATATTAACCTCGGGTAAATCGGTACCGATAAGATATCCACCGTCCGATGTGCCGATAAACTTTCGGCAAGAATAAACATTGAAAACATTTTTCCTGAAAATCGGTTCAGCAAAAAAAGCTTGAGTGTTATCAATAATGACATTATTAAAACGTGAATAATTCTTTATGACCATGTCGGTGTTTATTCCAAAGTAATTTACAAGTAAAACGCAGTCCTCGTCCGAACAATTCAAATTAATTGGCTGAAAATCTTTGTCAATATTATATTGAACAATTTCAAAACCCATTGATGAAACCAAATTATCAACAGTTGGACAGACAAAGTACGGTAAATAAACTTTTTTGGGATTTATAGCGCTTAAAGCGCAATATATTGCTGTTAAACCGGAATTAGTTTTAATAATTTTATCATTATCAAAATTATAGTACGCTTTTCCGTGCTGTAATTCCAATGGCAAGTAACCGCCGTATTCTTTCATAATAACACCTCGAAATTATTCTACTTCAACCGTAATAAACTCTTCCATATTATCCATACGATACACCATTTCTTCAATAGAATCAAACTTTATAAGCATAGCGCCTGTGTCTAAAGCCGCATTGTCAAAAGCGGATATTTTAGCTCCTTTTTGTGTTAAATCTTCAAACAGTAATATATCATCTTTGATTTTATCATTAATTTTTGTTTCGATATATGTACCGTCTCTCAGAGCATGTGTAATATATGACGCAATAAAATTACTTTTTGTTGCTTTAAATGTTTTATCATACTCTAATCCTAAAGCTGCCTGCACCGTTGCTTTCGCCAAATCAATCCCTGTAGCCTCCTTTATTGCGTCGGTAATCAAATTACCGCCGTTTCTCGGTCCGATCTCAATAATATAAACATCTCCCTTTGCATCAATAATAAAATCCATATTTATAGCACCGAATTTCATATTGAGCAATTTCATCAAACGATTGATCTCCGATTTAGCTTTCTGCTTTAATTCGTCCGAAATATAAGCAGGATAGCTTTCGCCGATCGGAACAAGAGGATTACAAAGCTTATCAAAATGTTCGCTCATAAATCCTGTGAACACCAGTTCTCCGTCTACTATAAACCCATCACCTGCAATTTGGTGACCGTCACGTACCAAAAAATCTTCAACGATAACTATCTTTTGTCTGGAAAAACTCATTGCTTTATCAAAAGCACCTTTAAATTCTTCTTCCTTTGTTACTTTAGCTGCACCCTTACTGCCATTTGAATCGGAGGGCTTGACCATTACAGGCTTGGAAAGCGTTTTAAAAAATTCTAACGCTTCCTCATAATTGCCAAAGCCTTTACTTTTAGGACAATTAAATCCGTGTTTTTCAATAAAAGGTCTGAACAAATCTTTATGAGTTAAAATCATTACCGATTCATACGGATTGGTTAGGAGTCCCATGTTCTCCGCTACATAAGCGGCAGTTGGAGCAGAGACATCAGACGCATAAGATACGATACCGTCAATTTTCAGTTCCTGTGCCAATTTTAAAACAGCTTCTTTATCAACCGTACTAATATTGTGATATTCATCGGAAAATTTATGTCCCGGGTTATCAGGTAAATAATCTACGCTTATAACATAATGTCCAAGTTCTTTCGCCGCTTTTATTGCGGTTGCTTGGAAATAGTTGCCGCCTAACATCATTATTTTTTTCAATTTAACCTACCTCTTTCTTAAAAATCAAAAATTATTTCGTAAACATTTTCAAATGTCATTTCACTGTAACAACAGGTATTTACAAAAGATATTTTCATTTGATCTAATCCAATTAACCTCAAGAGCAAACGATACGACCTAAAGCATCATACACGCTTTCAGCAACAAATTCCGCGTCCTCTCCTGTCATATCCGCATACAACGGCAGCCTGAGTACTCGTTTTCCGTAATCCTCCGTAACAGGACAATCCTCGGGTTTATATCCAAGCTTCATTCCCATAGGAGCAGAGTGAAGCGGCACATAACATATATACGAAATTATTTCTTTTTCTTTAAGAGCCGCAATAAGCTTAGTACGTATTTTCTCTGTGGGAAGAATTATATTGTACATATGCCCGTTATGCTCCGCGTAATCAGGCACTACAGAACGTCTTAGAAATCCTTTGGATTCCGCTTCTTTTAATCCCTCGTGATAAATATTCCAAATATTTACGCGTTTTTCCATAATTTCGTCATACCGTTCCATCTGCGCATAAAGTATTGCCGCCAAAACGTCCGACGGTAAAAAGGACGAGCCTATATCGTGCCATGTGTATTTGTCAACCAATCCGCGCAAAACATTTCGGCGATTAGTTCCCTTCTCTCGGATAATTTCCGCGCGCTCCATGTATTTTTCTTCATTTATGACAATTCCGCCGCCTTCTCCCATGACATAATTTTTTGTTTCATGAAAGCTGTAACAGCCGAATTCAGTAAGTGTTCCGCAGTATTTTCCCTTGTACTTGGAGCCCACTGCCTGTGCAGCATCTTCTATCACAAACAATCCGTGACGGTTGGCTATCTCGTTTATTTTGTCAATATCACAAGGTATCCCCGCATAATCAACACAGTAGATTGCCTTTGTTTTCGGAGTAATTAAATTCTCAATCAAATTTTCATCAATGTTCATTGTGTCTTTTCTAATGTCACAAAAAACAGGCTTTGCCCCTCTCAACAAAAAGGCATTGACAGTTGATGAAAAAGTAAATGAGGGTACAATAACCTCGTCGCCCGGTTCAAGTTCAACAAGAATTGAAGCCATTTCCAACGCGGTTGTGCCGGAGGTTGTAAGCAGCATTCTTTCAATTCCGAAACGCTTTTTAAATTGCTCGTAAACTTTTTCGGTATACCTTCCGTCACCCGATAAAAGCCCGTTATGCAAAGCATCTACCACATATTTTTCTTCCAAATCCGTAACAGAAGATTTTGTAAACCTGATCATTTGTTTTGCTCCTTTATTTCATCAACATATGCTGATTGAAACTTTATTTCATCATAATGCGAAATTCTTGTGTCGTCAATATTTATACACCTTCCAAAAAAATCAATCGACTTTTTAAAAGTGTCGTCTGCGGCAAGAGTAAAGGCCTGTTCCCCTTCCGCATTTTTGATCACAACAGTCGGCTCAAACCCCTCGGGCGCAGTCAAAATTCTCCCCGTAAAAAGCGTACCTGTACTTCCCCAAATCTCCAGATTACAGCGGTAGCTGTTGTCCATTCCAAAGGAAATTTGCGCGGTCAAGCCGTCGTTATTTACAAGCGTTGCGCTGCCGAAAATATCTACCTCAAATCCGTCCTTTGAGTTAAGCTTCGAAGTCGTGACCCGTGCAGAATCACCCAAAAACATTCCCGCCAATTTTACCGCATAACCGCCGCAGTCCAGAAGCGCTCCGCCGCCAAGCTTTTTATCATAGCGAAAATCATTTGCTCCCCGAAAAGGAAATCCGAAATCGATTCGTATCAATCTGATCTCGCCGATAACATTTTCCGAAAGCTTTTGCTTGATCCACTCAATTTGCGAGTGGAAGGCAAACATGTAGTTTTCATGCACAGCGAGATTTCTTTCTTTTGCAAGCTCGATAAGGGCTTCCGTATCGGATAAATTCGTTGTGAACGGTTTTTCCAAAAGCACATGTTTTCCGTTCTCAAGAGCCTTTTTTGCCCATTTAAAATGCAGCGCGGGCGGAAGCGGAATATACACCGCATTGATCTCATTTGAAGAAATCAGACTTTCGTAGCCCTTGAATAATTTTCCGCCGTGAGCTTCAACAAATTTGTTTGCTTTTTCAAGCTCCGAGGGCTTTATTTCATCGCTGTCTGTTCCCGAAAATTCACGCTCAGTCGCCGCCGAAAGCCCCATGTACTCAAAATTATCAAACTTTTTTACAGCGGGCATAAACCGCCGAAACGCTATTTCCGACGGACAAAGCACGCCGATTTTTATTTTGTTCATCATTAAGTTTCCCTTCAAAAATCCAACAGCGAAAGCAAATTCCGAAGCTGAATATTTAAAACATTGTTGTACTGTACCATTTGATTAAGCGTTTTGTAATCCAACCAAAAATATCCTTTGGGCAGTTCCCCGATCTGATCCGGCTGTACCTTTATAATGATATTTTTATTTTGTTCATGATAAAATCTTCCGCCCTCTTCTGACAGAACAACATTGTTTTTTATTTCGGCACCGCCGCCCAGCAACTCAAAAAACAGCTTGTCCATATCCGAATATTCATTCTCGGGAACAGCCGCTTCAAGCTGCACAGTAGGAGCCAATTCGATACTGTCAAAGCACCCCGCCTCCGGCTTTGCATGGACAAGAAATTTTTTCACACCATCAAAATTCGCGGTAATAAGTCCGAAGGTTGCCATACCCTCCGCCTCAAAAAGGGGCTGTGTCCAATGAGTGACCTCCCTGCCCTCTATTTCAATATCGCAAAAAATCACCCTAAAGGGATAACCCGTCTTGTGAGTAATTCCACTGTCAGTGAAATCCCAGCTTTTCATTTCTGTCAGCGGGACAATCTTATTTTCACGGGAATGAAGCATTTTATAGTCGTTTATGTAACGGTAAACCTTTACAAAATCTTGTTCGTTATCATCGTTATCATTGAACATAGAGCGGAAAAGTGACTTGTCCGAAAACATTTCGTAAATCTCGCTCTTTTCAGAATCTGTCAGTTTGGTGCTGCAATACGGTATACAGGATAAAACCGTTCGTGTGTCCATGTTTACGAGATTGTCTATTTTCATCAGCTGTTTTATTGTGCCTAAGGTCATCCACCGATGACTTGGCAGTACTTCGATATCCTCGTCAACCGTTATTATAATATTTCGATTCCTCTTGCCCAAAAAACGTGAGGACTGTTCCGACTGAATCTGATCCACTATTATGTTTTCAGGGCTTGCGTTTAAGAAATAATCAAGATATGCGGGCTTTTTTCCCCCGTGTTTTTGGGTAAAATTGCTTTTGGTAGCTTGTATAGTTGGTGAGATTTGTATTTTGTTCACATTACCGGGTTCGATTTTTGCCTGCATCAGAAATTGCAGGACACCGTCTATTTCTTTACAGATTATGCCGAGGTAACCTATCTCATTTTGAATAAGAATTGGCTGTTCTAAAAGCATTTCGCTTCCTTGATACTGCTGCAGACCGCGGATCTGGAAGAAAGTGTTGTTTTGGTTGCGGATCTCGCCGTTTGTTTTATTATAAAACCAAGTGTCGCTGTCAGTCAGCTTATTCCGGGTTATTGATACTTTTAAATTTGAGTTCTTTTCCGATACCCATGACATAAGCTCTGTAAGCGATTTTTCGTTTAGATAAGCGTTATGGGATTTGATTATTTTTGTAATTGTATTCATTTTTGCAACCCTTAGCTACCTTTTTGTGTATATTTCTTCGAATGATTTTGAAGAAGACGCGGTTTTTATTTCATAAGCTTATCTATCTCATCATCCGCCAAAATTCTCAACACCACACCGCGATTTTTCACAGTGCACAAGCTTTTTTGCGACACACGAAATTTTCAACCCGCTAACCCTTGCATAATTAAAAACCGACCACATAACCTTCACAGCTTCTGCGCGAGTTTTCAATGGAAAATTATAAACTTCTTCAATAACCGAATCAGCGTAAACCGACGTAATTCTTCGATGATCCATTTCCCTCGGAATTGAGAAAAATGTGATCCTTTTTTAGCATTGGGTGAGTCCCCTCGGCAGCCATGTGCATGACGAATTACTTATTGTTTTTTATTATTTTTGCCATATTCGCCTCACTCGGATCACATCTTCAGCTTATTTTCTTCATACATCATAATTTTGATTATAATGTGAATGGTACAACTTATAAAATTATATCATATGTAAAATTACTTGTCAATAGGTTTTTACTTTTAAGTTTCCCCCATATTTTTCATTTTTTACGCGGCTGTCCCGATAAATTCACCGATACGGTAGACTTTTTTCCTTCGGTGTGATATAATATAATATAATAAATTTTTATCGGGGATGCTTGACCATGAATTTCGGCTTTTCTTACATAGGCTTGATTTTTTTAGCAATGCTTATAATACCAAACTTAATATGGACAAAAAATATGCCCGTGGATTATGATAAATACGTAAAGAACGAAAAAAAGGCTCTGGTTATCCTTGAAAGAGCGGGGGAGGTTCTTGTGTCCTGTATTTCCCTGATTTTTTCCGATTTTAATATAAACAGTATTACATATTGGTCTTTATGGCCGTTAGGTGCGGCTTTGCTAATGATACTGTATGAAATATATTGGATAAGATATTTTAAAAGCGAAAAAACAATGAAGGATTTTTACCGCGATCTTTTCGGAATACCCGTTGCGGGAGCGACATTGCCGGTTTTGGCGTTTCTGCTGCTCGGAATATACGGGGAAAATATTTTCATGATAGTGTCGGTGGTGATCTTGGGTATCGGGCATATAGGCATACATCTTAATCACAGTAAAGAAATAAAAAGATAGCGCTGTATCGGAGGTGGATATTTTGAATATTGTTGAAATAATCGGCAAAAAAAGAGACCGCAAGGAGCTTACAGAAGAGGAAATACGCTTTTTTGTGCGAGGTGTGTGCGGCGAAGCAATACCCGATTATCAGATAAGCGCGCTGCTCATGGCAATTTGCATAAACGGAATGAGCGACGGGGAAATCTCAGTTTTGACCGACGCTATGGCTAAAAGCGGGGATACGGTGGACTTAAGCTATATCGACGGCATTAAGGTGGATAAGCACTCCAGCGGCGGGGTAGGCGACAAGACCACTCTTGCGGTGGCTCCAATGGTAGCCGCCTGCGGTCTGCCCGTTGCAAAAATGTCGGGCAGAGGGCTGGGCTTCAGCGGCGGCACCATTGATAAACTGGAATCTATCAAGGGCTTTCGCACCACTCTTTCCGAGGCGGAGTTCACAGAGTTTATAAGGCGCGACAAGATAGCTTTAATGGGGCAGACAAAAAACGTCGCTCCCGCCGATAAAAAGCTTTACGCCCTCAGGGACGTTACGGGAACGGTGCCCAGCCTGCCGCTTATTGCCGCAAGTATAATGAGCAAGAAATTAGCCTGCGGCTCCGATGCGATCGTGCTCGACGTGAAGTGCGGCTCGGGCGCGTTTATGAAAAGCCTTGACGACGCGGTCGAATTGGCTCAGAAGATGACCGCCATAGGCGAAAATAACGGCAGGAGAGTTTTTGCCGTTGTTACAAATATGGATCAGCCCTTGGGTAATGCGGTGGGCAACGCTCTTGAAGTAAAGGAAGCGATAGATACCCTTAAAGGAAAGGGGCCAAGTGATTTTACCGAGCTTTGCTATATAATCGGTTCGTTTATGTTAGTGGCGGGAGAAAGGGCGGAAAGCTTGGAAAAGGCGCGGGAAATGCTCAAAGACGCCGTTTCAAGCGGCAAGGCACTTCAAAAGTTCAAAAAATTTATAGAAAATCAAGGCGGAGATCCCGAAATAACCGAACATACGGAGCTTTTGCCCGCCGCTAAAGTGAAAAAGGTTTTGACTTCGCCCCGAGACGGCGTTATTACCTCAATTGACGGTGAAAGGATAGGCGCGGCGGCGGTGGGAGTTAAAGCGGGAAGGCTTGTCAAAACAGACAAAATAGATTTCGGAAGCGGCTTTGTTTTGCTCGCAAAGATCGGGGACAGAGTTGTTAAAGGGCAGCCGATAGCGGAAATATACGCCCCCGACGAGGTTTTGGCAGCCGAAGCGGGAGAGCAGCTTCTAAAAGCTTATTCATTCGGCGAAAATGCGGAAATAAAGCCCATGCTGCTGGCTTATACTAATAACCATTTGATTTGTGGATAAAATCCACAGATCAAATCCTTCGGCAAAGCCGAAGGTGCGCCGATAGGCGCAGGTTATGTACGTTCAATACAATAACCGAGGGAGCAAAGCTCCCTCGCCCTGCCGCAAAGCGGCAGGGCATTTAAAAAGCGGTTTATCCGCTT
>JAAVIG010000070.1 GCA_014796735.1 Oscillospiraceae bacterium | reverse complement strand
ACTTAAAACAAATTGACATCGAGAATGTAAGAAACGAAGTGAATGGTTTGATGATCGATGGGGAAGAAATAATAATGGCATTTCAAACGGTTAGAGATCAGTTGATTTTTACAAATAAAAGAATTATCGCTATCGATGTTCAGGGAATCACAGGAAAACGAAAGTCATTTAGTACAATGCCTTATTCGAAAATTCAGTACTTCTCAATACAGACACCCGGCTTTGCGGAACTGATTCCGGATTCTGAGCTGTTTATTATGTTTTCTAATGCATTTACAGCAAAATTTGAATTTAAAGATAGTGTTGATATTGGCAAAATCGGCCGATTGATTTCCGAATATGTACTGGAATAGCGAACTGCTCTATCTGTTTTACATAGCAGCATAAATCCGTAAACCCGCTCTTTTAAATGTTTTTCAAGCAATTGGATTTGAGTACAAATTCGACCTCGCCGTATACACTGAGAGGTCAATCTATTATGTAATTTATTCAGAAACAGGGCAGTTTTTTGTGTACAGGATAAACGTTTTTGCCCTTTGCAGAATGAATTAAATTGCCACACGACATTTCGAATGCGGTGAAACGGCGTAATACCGCACTTTTCGGAGCATGGTTAAAGCTGATCGGCAACGTTTTGGCAACAATTCTCTGTTATCGGCAACAGTAATATAAAAATAAAGAGCTAACTGATCTTTTGTTGATTGGTTAGCTCTTTGCTTTATATAACTTTACCTATTATTGCGCCAAATATAAGCGTGTACTGATGCAGAGTCGAACGCGGCAGCTTTCAGCCCCGATCACATCAGGTATCATTTGTGTCATTAAACTCAGTTTTTTAAAACAGCGTAAAGATACCGTGAAATGAGTTGATTTTATTCTGCGTGTATGTTATAATACGAATATATGGGGTAATTGTCAACAGATCGAAACAGGAGGTGCTGCCCCGATGGCAGAGATAAAGCTATTTTCCATTAGTGATACAGTGAAAGAACGCACATCATCTGAAGTGATCCTTGAAAAAGAACTTCAAAACCTAATTGAGCAAAACATGGAAATATTTTTTGGGGTACGCTTCTTAAAGAGTGAGTATCAGATCACAAACGGGCGTATGGATAGTATCGGAATTGATGAGAATAACAGCCCCGTTATTTTTGAATACAAACGCAGCCAGAATGAGAATGTGATCAATCAAGGCTTGTTTTATCTCGACTGGCTTTTAGACCATAAAGCGGATTTCAAATTGCTTGTGATCAAGAAAATGGGTATGGAAGCAGCTGAAAAGATAGATTGGTCTGTTCCTTGCGTGATTTGTATTGCCCATGATTTTACTAAATATGATATTCACGCCGTCAATCAAATGCAGAGAAATATCAAATTGGTGAGCTATCGGAAATATGATAAGGATTTAATTATGTTTGAACATCTAAATACTCCCACCGTAAAGCCGATTTCAGAAAATTCAGTTAGTGACAGTGAAGCGAAAAATAATACGCAGAAATCTCATGTGGAAAAGCTGGCATCAGCTCCTGACGAGATGAAGAAATTATATTATTCTGTTTGTGATTATATAGAATCGTTAGGTGATGACATTGTACAGAATCAGTTGAAGCTGTATCTGGCATACAAGAAAGTGCAGAACATGGCATGCGTGGAAATCTACAGCAAACAAATCATATTGTACTTAAAAATTGATCCCGAATCCGTTACATTAGAGAAAGGATTCACACGGGATATGCGAAGTACCGGGCATTACGGCACCGGCGATTTACAGATCACAATCAAGAATGCAGCAGATTTTGAAAAGGCAAAGCCCTTGCTGGACAGAGCATATAATGAGGCATAGAATTTTATTTATATATTTTATCAAGTTTTAAATCTGCCTATAGCATACCCAAGAACACGTCTGCACGGAAAGCGTATATTCACTCAGAGCCTGCATTGCGGCTGTTCTGCCGCATATTCATTTCCTCACCCATTTAAGATCATATTCGTCCGACGTATCCAAGCGATACAGCATATTTCCGTCCTTATCGCAGGCGATCCCATTAAGCATCGGGTTCTCGCCGTTTGGATGCTCAAAAGCCAACACCCCTGTAAATCCCGAATAAACATCGGTAACGTATTCTTTGCCGCCGCCGATAAGCGTGATTTTAACAACATTATCATCATAAACGCTTAACGGAAGCATTTCGATCGATGTTTCACCGCTTATTTCGTCACCGCCGTAATTTATAGTGCCTCTCATGTGATTGACTATCCCCTCGCCGTCATATTCGGGCAGGTCACTTAAATACGTTACGTTCTGCCGCCATCCCCTCCATGTTTTCTCAACTCCGTAGCAGGCGGTATAAATACGATTTTTGTAAAAATAAAATTTAACGTTATTCCATTCGTACTCGCAGATTTTTTCGTTTAATACCCCAATATTATTTTGAGTTCTGACAAGCGCCTTTTCGGGCGACGATCGATAGCCGTCTAACGTATAGCTTCCCGCCGCAAAAGTGATTGCTCCCGCCGCCAACCCCACGCTCAGACCTACGGCGATCGAGATAAAACTCTTTTTTACACGGAGCTTTTTTGCTATCTCCGTGTAATTTTTTGCATTGCTGCCGCTTTCCCCCTCAAAGGACAGATCGACGCTCATTCTTTCCCAGTAGCCGCTGCATTCTCTGCACTCGGCAAGATGCTCTATCAAAGCCTTTTCGCTTTCCTCTGCCGCCTCGCTGTCGGCGCATAAGGGCATAAGATCCCTTATCATATTGCAGTTATATTTCATAGCCGTACACCTCTTTCATTTCGTTTATGATCTTTACCTTCGCCCTTGAAAAAATGACCTTGGCAGTTCCCTCGCGTATTTTCATTATCCTTGCTATTTCGGAATAACTCATCTCACCGAAAAGCCTGTATTCAACCACCGTTTTTGCGGGCTCGCTCATTTCGGATATTATCTTTCTCACAATACGGCATTTTTCCACCGTCTCCATGCTTGCCGCAGGGTCGGTACACCGATTTTCGCCGTAGCATTCTTCAAGAATACGGCGTTTCTTTTCGGAACGCAGCTGCTTATAAAAAACATTTCGTCCTATCCCGCATATCCATGTTTTTATATTACATTCCCCGCGGAATTTTGAGAACCCCACAAAGGCGCGGTAAAAGGTTTCTTGTGTTATTTCCTCCGCCAACGCCCGATCGTATTCGGTCATTTTTAAAATAAACTTATAAACGTCATTCCAATAAAGCGTATATATCTCTTCAAAGCTTTCCAACTCTTCCCGCCTTTCATTGAGATTTTGACTGCGCGGTCTGTATATTAGTACCGATAAAACGAAAAAGGTTACAGTGGTATTAACAAAAAAATCAAAGCCGCTAAACGCTGTGTTTTGCGGCTTTGGTTATTTTGAATCAATAAAACAGTATAAATACGCTGCAATACCAATCCCTTTTTGAACTGACGTAATACCCACAGTTCAAAAAGGGATTGCACCCGAAACACTAATCCCCCAGTTATAAAAGGGATTAGTATAAGCTACTGCTTTTTCATCTGCCTTAAAAACAGCAGCACCGCAAGGATAAGAACAATAACCGTATAACCAAGCACCCAGCAAAAATGCGGCAATATCTCCGACCGGTTTCCGCCGAGCACGGCTCTTTCAAGCTCCACCGCGTGAACAAATGGCAGCGCGTAGGCTATATCCTTAAAAACACCTCCCACAAGGTCAAGGTCAAACCAGACACCCGAGAGCCAAGCGGAAAGGTTTGTCAGCAGCGCGCCGCAAATACCGCCCACCTGCTTTACACCCAATATGCTGCCGAAAAGAAGTCCCAGAGCGATAAAGAACAAGGACACGGGGATTATAAACAAAACCGCGTACAAAATAGTTACCGTAACGGGCAGTCCCAGCAAGATCGCCGCTATGTAGCAGACAACGCTTTGCGCGGCAGCTATCGGTAAAATCGGCAGAGCATAGCCGAAAATAAAGTCCTTTGCGGTAAGAGGGGTGGTATAAAGCCGCTGCAATAAGGCACTTTCTCTGTCCTTTGCGATCAGTGTGGCGGCAAACAGGGTCATAAAGGAAAGCCCGAATACCGTAACTCCGGGGGCGAGTGATTGAATCTCAAACAGGCTGACGGGTATATTTGCCTGTATTGCGGAAAGCAGCAATATCAAAACAAGCGGAAAGCCCAAGCCGAAGCATAAATTCAAAGGATCGCGCAGTATCTCTTTTGCAGTTCTGCCCGAAAATGTCAGCAGTCTCATTCCGATTCCCCCTTTACCGTTTTTATGAAAGCGTCTTCGATTTTTTCCGTGTTTGTCTTTTTCTTTAATTCCTCGGCAGTTCCCAACGCAAGCAGTCTTCCGTCCTTCATAATGCCTATGCGGTCGGAAAGAGCCTCCGCCTCTTCCATATAATGAGTGGTCAAAATAACGGTGATCTTCCCCTTAAGAGAACGGATAACGTCCCACAGATCGCTTCTTGCAAGCACGTCCAAGCCCAAAGTAGGCTCATCGAGAAACAGTATCTCGGGCTCGCCTATAAGCGCCATAGCTATACTTAATCTGCGCTGCCAGCCGCCCGACAGCTTGCCCGCTTTTTTGCCGAGTATATTGTTTAAATCAAACTTTTCGCAAAGCTCGGCTGTTTTTTGTTTCTTCTTTTCCTTTGAAAATCCGTGAACGCCGCACATCAATTCAAGGTTTTCCTTAACGGTCAGATTCGGCGCCACCGCCGTTTCCTGCGGCGATACGCCTATTATTTTTTTCACCTCCGAAGCGTCGGTCAAAATACTGTTTCCGCCTAAAAAAGCGTCTCCCTCTGTGGGCTTTGTCAGGCATGACAGCATTTTTATCGTAGTTGTTTTTCCAGCGCCGTTGACGCCCAACAGTGAAAACAGCTCTCCCTGCTCTACGGTCAGGTCAAGGTGATCCACCGCGGTCAGATCCTTGTATTTTTTGGTCAACCCCACTGTTTTGATCGCTTCCATTGTTATTCCTTCCCTTCTCCGCAATAACGGTGTTTTAATCCCATATATCCGTCTGTCAGCGTTCTGCTTATAAATTCCATGTCCCAATTTAAATAGGACGTTGCAAGCATTGTGGCGATACCGTGTACATAGATCCACATTTCCAGATGAAATATATATGCTTCCTCTTCGCTCAAACCCGTGTTTTTCATTATCATTTCGATCAGAGGTTTTATTTCCTCCCGATTTTCTTCAACTTCCTCACTTGAACGATCCCTCATAAAAAGCAGCTTGAAAAGCTCACGTTCTTCTTTTGCAAAACGGATATAGCCCATACCGCTGGCTTTATATACGGGATATTTTCCGCTTGACATATCTTCCCGCAAATAGGAATTATAAAGCTTGTTCGCTTCGGACAGTACCCCCCCTTGTACCTCCTCCATATTCTTAAACAGACCGAAAATAGGCTTAACGGAGCAGCCTAACCTTGCCGCTAACGCCCTTGCCGTAAGAGCCGATATTCCCTGTTCTCTTGTAAGGTTCAAAGCGGCTTGTGTGATTTCGGATTTGGTGAATTTAAATTTCGGCGGCATTTTCTCCTCCTAAAAGAAACTGTTGTTGCGCAACTTATGTTGCTTATTATACACAAAAAGATGACAGTTGTCAATAGGGTAACGCTTTTTTTGTGTGAGAACTTGTCAAACCATAATCGGTACTTTTCGGGTAATAATTGTACAATAAATATATTTTCCACCGGTTGTGGAGCAAAATAATATGATTACACTTGAATTTTGCGCTTTTTGATGATATAATTTTCTTATCGGGCAGCTTCCCGACAAATCGTACATCTTATGTTATGAGGGGAATTTTATGCTTGATATTAAAATCAGACCGTATATATCCTCGGATTACAATTACATTTGTGAAATTCATGATGCCGCCCGCAAAGCGAAGCTTTCTCTGTCCTTGCTTGACGCGGCGTTTCTTCCGTTTTCTCTTGCCTCTGAAAGAGAAAACTTTTTTGAATACCCACATATTGATGTGGCAATCGTGAACAATGTCATTACAGCATTTAGCGCCTACACGGATGATGAGCTTGCATGGCTGTATGTATCTCCAAGCATGATGCGCAAGGGCATCGGAAGAAAGCTTGTGGTAAGAGCATTGGAGACAGAACCGGGTATAAAGCATATTGAAGTGTTATATGGAAATGAGCCCGCGAGAAAGTTATATGAATCAATGGGGTTCTACGTACAAAAAACCGAGGAGGGAATTATGCCCGGAAATGAAACGTATCATGTAAAAGTGTACATTATGTGTAGAGCTCCAAAAGAATTAAATGCATTTCCTTAAGTGTGTTTAATATCATATAATTCCTCCTGTTTGGGAGGCTTACAAAAAGAGAAGCCTCCTATTGTATGAGTTGTTAAATAACATAGCTTTTTTCATACATATCATCTCCTCTTCAATTTGATATATATTAAACACAGCGAAAACCGTGTGGATTTGCGTGGTATTTTTTGCAGCCGCAATCAAAACCGTAAGGATCCAAATGCCACAAATGCTCATTTTATTTATTTCAATATTTTTTCATAGCTTTGCATTTTGGATCGCATACCTTACATGCAGCGCACGGTTCGATTGCTTCACCTTGTTTCGATATTTTTATATAACTGCATTT
>JAAVIG010000069.1 GCA_014796735.1 Oscillospiraceae bacterium | reverse complement strand
TGTCAACGACCACGATCTCATTTTCCTGTGCCTTAGATGACAGAGCGGAAAGGAGAGCCAGTCTCTTTACCTTTTTATTGATCGTATAGGTGTAGCTTCTGGGCTTGGGTCCGAGAGCAACTCCGCCGTGACGCCACTGAGGGCTTCTTGTGGAGCCTTGTCTTGCGTGACCTGTACCCTTTTGTCTCCAGGGCTTTCTTCCGCCGCCGCTGACCTCTGTTCTGGTTAAGGTGGACTGTGTTCCGTGACGCTGATTAGCCAGGTAATTTACCACCGCCTGATGCATAGCGTACTCGCTGGGTTCGATACCGAACACCGCATCATTAAGCTCAAGCTCGGAGACCGCGTTACCGTTCATATCATAAACTGATACCTTTGCCATTATAGATCCTCCTCCCTTAAGCCTTAACCGCATCGGTGAGGCATACCAATCCGCCCTTGGGACCGGGAACTGCACCCTTGATTGCGATAAGATTGTTTTCCGCGTCTACCTTTACCACTACCAGATTCTGTACGGTAACTGTTTCCGCGCCCATATGACCTGCCATGCCCTTGCCCTTGAAGATTCTTGAGGGGCTGGAGCACGCGCCCATGGAGCCTGCCTGTCTTGCAACAGGACCTGAACCGTGGGTCTCTTTCAGTCTGTGCTGATTGTGACGTTTGATAGCGCCCTGGAAGCCCTTACCCTTGCTGGTGCCCTTAACGTCGATAACATCGCCTGCCGCGAATACATCGGCCTTAAGAATGTCTCCCACATTTACCGCGCTTGTGTCGTTCAGTCTGAATTCCTTCAAGAATCTCTTGAACGCTACGTCATTCTTCTTGAAATGTCCCTGCTGGGGCTTGTTAACGCCCTTGGGGGATACGTCGCCGAAGCCGAGCTGAACTGCGTCGTAACCGTCGTTCTCGGCGGTTTTCTTCTGAACTACAACGCAAGGACCTGCTTCAACAACCGTTACGGGAACGACCTTGCCGTTCTCGTCGAAAATCTGTGTCATACCGATTTTCTTAGCGATTAAACCTTTTGTCATTTGTTGACCTTTCCTTCCATTGGTTATTGGTTGCCTTTCCGACAACTTGACCAAGTGCAGCGTATCTGCCTTGGTTAGAGGTAAACGGCTTGATTTTTCAATACTCTTATTATATAAGGAATATGAAACCTCTTTTTTTACCGCTTACTTAACACATTCTTGAAATTTCGTGAGGTCAGATGTCCATTGAAATTTCAACGCCTGCGGGAAGCTCGAGGCTCTGAAGAGCTTCAATTGTCTTATTGGTGGGTCTGATAACATCGATAAGACGCTTGTGGGTTCTCTGCTCGAACTGTTCACGGCTGTCCTTGTACTTGTGTACGGCACGGAGAATGGTAACAACTTCCTTGTCGGTGGGAAGGGGCACGGGACCGGCTACTCTTGAACCTGTACGCTTAGCGGTATCAACAATCTTTGCCGCCGCTGCGTCAACAACAGTATGGTCATAGCCCTTTACCTTAACGCGAACCTTTTCCTTAACTGCCACTTTCGTAAACTCCTTTCCGAAATATTGTTTTGAAAGCATCTGCATAAATGCAGTGGATTAAGCGTATTTTTGGCTTAACCGTAAAGCACACGCTGCCGAGTGTTTCACCGTATCCCATAAAACGCGTTCGGCGGAAACAGTATGGGGGGTATCTGCTTTTGCAGGTCCTTCCCCGTTCCCCGAACGATTTTCTGCGGATCGCGGCAAGCTATTCGGCTGAAATACGCCCTTTCGCCCGATTTTAAACCGGACATACTCCGCCGAAATTACCGATAAAAATTACCGCAACCTTCGGCATCAACGCATTATCAAGCAGTTGCCGCACATACGCGGACAAGATGTCCGCAGTCGTGCAAGAGTTATTATACTACAAGTCGCGGCGTATTACAAGGAAAATCGAAAATTTTTCCAAAAAAGATATGTAGAATTTTTGGCAAGTTTTAAATCAAATTTTGTGCATTATAACAACAGCGTCAAATTTGTCATTTTTTGCTTATCCGATTTCGATAGATTTCGCCAATTCAATAACACTGATTAAAAAGCCTGCCGCAAAAATGCAGCAGGCTTTGTTTATGCTATTCACTTCAGCTTATAATACCGCCCTTGTCTTACATTTCTCGGTAAAATTCGGGAAAATCTTTTTCATTATCAGATACAATAAATACCCGCAAGCTGCCCCCAACGTATTGCATATAACATCGTCTATGTTGGGATCGCGGAATATAAAAGCCTGCATAAATTCAACCAGCAGCGTACAGCCAAATCCGACAAGAACGGTTTTTACAAGACCGGCACGTTTCCAGACAAACGGCAGAGCAAGTCCAAGCGGTACGTAAAGCACTATGTTAAGTACGAAATCCAAAACAATCCTTTTCCATTGAAATTCGCCCAACAGCTTTCCCGAATATTCCACAAAATGCGCCCACAAGGTTGGTACAAAATTCCATCTTACAAATTTAATATCGCGGTGTACGGGGAAAAGGTTAAAAACCCAATACCAAAATCCTGTCGGAAACATAGTACAGCATATAAGCTCTGCTATATAGCATACAAAAAGCAGTCTTATTATTTCGTTAAGCCGTGCTTTTTTGCGTATCTCTTTAAAATTATCTCCAAATTTCCGCTTATGCCGTGATTTTCTGACAAACCAATAAATCAAAGCCGTAATTATAACTATCGGTAACGCTTGAATGGGATCCTCATTCAGCAGTCTTTCCAGTTCTACCATCTTTTGTCTCCTTTTAAACGTGGGGGCATACGATTTGAAAACGGCTTTTCGGGAATAGCAGTCTCCTCTGTTATTAAAATTTAAAGTGCTTTTTCCCTATCTGTATTATCTTAAAAACTGCCGGGCTTAAAACAAGGTTAACTCCAAATTCCACAAAGAAGTTGACTCCGATAAGACCTACGAAAATAAACACGAACGCGTTTCCTCCGTCTGCCCACATGGTAATCGCTTCCATAAAAAACAGCAGACAGCCCAAAATAAATACGCCTGTATTTACAAGGGGACAAACAACGGCCGCGGCTATCACTGCCAAATAAGTATTTTTTCTTTCAAGCAGCTTATAAACGCAGCCCGCCGCCGCGCCTGCCAATGCTCCCTTAAGAAGGCATACCGCTATTGCTCCCGGTGCGTTTATCGCCAAGAACAGTCCGGCGTTTGTGAGCGTTACCGCTCCAAATACCAAGCCTAACCACGCCCCCGCTTTCCAACCGTACAGTGCCGCGCCGACTACTATCGGTGTTAAAGCAAGGGTGATGCTGAAGGGACCGAACATTATCACTCCCGACAGCACTTGAAGCACCGCTACTATTGCCGTCAAAAGAGCAATAGATACAAGCTTAATTACATTAAACTTTTTCGTTTGTGTCTGTGCTTCTGTTTTGATTTTTACATTTTCTGACATAATTTTTCTCCTTTGCTGAAGCCCCTCATGTCAAAGGGTGCCTCGCAGGGCTTTATATTTACGGCGTAGCCGTTACCCTCAGATTAAAATTAAATTAACTTCGCGCAATGAGCCAACGTGCCCACGTAACGGTTTTGCGAAGCAAAATTGCGGACGGCGTCCGCAAAGTGAAGTGGGCGGGAGACTTCCGCTTTGCGGAAGTCTCTTAGCCTCGGACAGGGTTTTATATTTACGGCATAAGCCGTTACCCTCAAATTAAAATTAAAACAACTTCGCGTAATGAACCAACATGCCCAAACAGCGGTCATAATTCTTTACTTCTCTTTTTTTACATTCCTTTCATAAATAAACCTGAGTCCCTTAAGCAAAAGCTCCTGATCCACCTCAAAATCACACTTGCAGTACTCTTTAATAACGGTGCTGAATCCGCCCGTAGCAACCACCGACGACGGTCCCAGCTGCTGCTGAAACTTTTCAATAAAGCTGTCCAGCATACCAGCGTGACCGTTCAGCACACCCGAGCGCATGCAGTCGATCGTGTTCGTACCGATAACGGGCGCGCCTCCGTCAAGGCTTATCATAGGCAATGACATAGTTCTCCCCGTTAACGCTTCGAGAGAAATTTTTATTCCGGGAGCAATAACGCCGCCGATAAAGCCGCCGTTTTTGTCCACCGCGTACACCTTTGTGGCAGTCCCCAGATCTATAACTATACAGGGCAGGGAATACAGCTCCTTTGCCGCCGCCGCGCCGCAGACCAAGTCCGCTCCGAGAGTGGAGGGATCGTCAATAAGAATGTTGAGTCCCGTTTTGATCCCCGCGCCTATCATGATAGGGGTCACTCCGAATACTCGGTTGACGGAAATTTTCAGCTGATCCGACACGGGCGGTACAACGGAGGAAATGATCGCCCCCGTTATCTCCTCCCTCTTTATGCCGTAAAGCTTAAGGAGCTGGTCTATTGTTATAGCGTACTGATCCGCCATGCGGTGACGGTTTGTGTCCATTCTGGATTCCAATACAAGCTTTTCTTCGTCAAAAACTCCGAAAACTATATTGGTATTTCCTATGTCGATTGTCAAGATCATCTTGCGTCATGTCCTTTCTCCTGTACAAAAAATTTTCGGCAGGCTCACCCTAAGGGGAGAGCCTGCAAAAAATCAAGCGAAAAATTGTTTATTTCTTTTCATTCTCGGGCTTTTCAGCTGTCTCGGTTTCCATATCCTCCGTCAAATTCTGTTCTTCTTCCCCGTTTTCTTCTTCATCGTCTTCATCGATCAGCTCAATCTCTACTCCGCCGCTGCCGAAATATTGGTAAGGCTCTGCGTAATATTCATCATCGCCGTCAAAATCATCATCGTCAATATAATTATTATCATCGACATCGTCAATATCTTCGCTATCGTCAGCATCTTCCTCGTTTTTCTCGGACTGCTCCCTGAATCTTTTTCTTTCCGCAAGATCGGCTTTTTTCATTTCAATAAGCGCCTTTTCCGCTTCACCCGAATAAATATACCTTAAATGTGCTTTTCTTTTCTCTCGGTCTTCGGGATTGCGTTTCAGCCACAAAATTATTATTCCGATAAATATAATGATCCCCGCTATTGTAATTATGACAGCGGCAGGGTAACCCGCGGTTACGAATTTCATTTCAACGGTATGCTGTCCCTGTGACAAAGGTACAGCAATAAGCGATTCCAAAACCTCTACATACTCGGTCTTGACTCCGTCAACATAAACGCTCCAACCCTTTTCGTTTGGTATGGTGGTAAGCAGCACCTTTTCCCCGTCGCAGTTTACCTGCGTTTTAACGGAGGTAGAGGTAGGCTTTGTGCAGACTGTGCCCTTGTTCTGCTCCTTAAGCTCGTTTAAAGCGTACCTTACCGAATCCTCGTTCACTACCGCAAATTCCGCCTCACGGAAGTAAAGGTCGCTCTTGGCTAAGGTCAGAACAATGGTGACATCCTCATTCTCCTCAAACTCGCCCATAAGCTTCATATTGTTGTTGTCGCCCTCAAAATATTTGCCCTGAGAAATTCCGTTAACGGAAACGTCAACCTGTCTTTCATATGTGGATGGCAGATACATATAAAGCTTTCCCGATTTGGGAACGGTAAAATCGTAGGTAAGGCTTGCGGTGCTGCCCGAGGTCACCACCTTAAAGCTGTGGTGCCCGTCGGTAGTCTTTCCTTGAGTGACATTTTCGGTACGAAGATCCACATCGTAAATTCTCGTATAGTAAAGATAATCTTCGTCTATAATCGAATTTATCATCTCGGTCTGAGCGGTAAAGGGATCGTATTGAGTAAGAGTCTGATCCAATACTCTTGTGCTGCTCAGATAGCATATAGGCATGGCGTACTCGTTTTCGGTCACGTATATTGGCTTGCCGCGCCTTACCTCGCTTGTTTCGTTATTGTCGGTGGAAAGCTCGTACTTAACGCCGAACAGGCTGGAGGTGATAAGAGTTGCGCCGCTGTATCTGGTGTAGTGGCTTCTGGCGGTAAAGCCGAGACGCTTAAGCAGCTCAATTGGCTTTGCGTTAAGGGTTGAAGAGCTGTGAGAAAGGCCGTACATATTAACCGCCGAGGGGTCGTTTACGGTACGGAAGAACAGCTTTTCGATACGGTAAAAGCCATCGTCGTTTTCCTTAATCTCGTTTACCGTTTCTCTTAATTTCGGAATATAATCCACATAGGTGTCATGATTGGAATAGGTTATGTCGGTGTCCTGGGTGGAGATCTGTCCCACGGTGTTGTACAAAGCCTCGCTTGCGATTACCGATATAAGGATAACGGAAAACAGTCTTGTGCGGTTTCTCCTTAAGTCTAAGTTAAAGTTTTTCTTGAGCTGAACAAGCAAAGCGGTAAGGGTAAACAAAATTATCATTGCGGGGATAATGGTGGAAAAATTATCGAGAGTGTCGCGCCCGTTATTTAAGTCGGACACAAAGTTGTCGGCGTTTTCCTGATACACCATTATTGCCAGCCAGCCGAAGC
>JAAVIG010000068.1 GCA_014796735.1 Oscillospiraceae bacterium | reverse complement strand
TACTAATATCCATTTAAACACAATATAAAATCAAAGTTTAAATGGATATTACACCCAAAGCACTATTATCCAATTAAAACCATTTTTTCAAGTTTTTAATTGGATAATAGTATTACATTTCAAAAAAACAAAAACTCCCTTTTTTCTATTGAATTTTTTTGTAAAATGTGTTAAAATAATAACAACATCATCAATAGGAAAGGCGGACCATAAAAATGGGCTTTTTAACAGGCAAAACGGCAATTATCACCGGCGCGGGACGCGCTGTTTTAAGCGACGGGCGCTGCGGCTCTATCGGCTACGGCATTGCTGCCGCTTACGCTAAGGAGGGTGCGAACCTTGTTATTACGGGACGCAACGTAAAGAAGTTAGAGGACGCTAAGGAGGAGCTTGAAAGGCTGTACGGCATTAAGGTGCTGACTGTGCAGGCGGACGTAAACGCGGGCGCGGACAACATGGCTATTGTTCAGAACGTTATTGACAAGACCGTTGAGACCTTCGGCGGCATTGACGTGCTGATAAACAACGCGCAGGCCTCCGCTTCGGGCGTTACTCTTTCGGAACACACCACCGAGCAGTTTGATCTGGCAATATATTCGGGACTGTACGCGGCTTTCTACTATATGAAGGCTTGCTATCCTCATCTTGTTAAGTCCAAGGGCTCGGTAATTAACTTTGCATCTGGCGCGGGACTTTTCGGCAACTTCGGACAGTGCTCCTATGCGGCTGCCAAGGAGGGTATAAGAGGACTTACCCGTGTTGCGGCTACCGAGTGGGCTAAGGACGGAATCAACGTTAACGTTGTTTGTCCCCTTGCGTGGACGGCTCAATTGGAGCAGTTTGAAAAAGCGTATCCCGACGCGTTCAAGGCTAATGTTCATGTGCCGCCATGCGGACATATCGGCGACGCGGAGCTGGAGATAGGCAGAGTTTGCGTTCAGCTTGCTTCTCCCGACTTTAAGTATATGACGGGCGAAACGCTTACGCTTGAGGGCGGAATGGGGCTCAGACCTTAATTTTGCATTTTCGGAACAATTTCGTATCAAAAAGGGACTGCTTTTGCGGCAGCCCCTTTTTAATTGAAAATTGAAGAAAAAATCCCCTTTCCCCCCCTTGCAAAACCCAAATAAATATGTTAAAATAAACACGTACATAAAAATCCAAAATTGTTAATTTTCGACAATATAAAAAATCGGCTTTGTTAAATAATTCTAAAACAAACGTACAAACAGAGAACTTTTTGTACAGTCGTACAAAACCGATTTTCCGGCAGGTTTTTTTGAAAATCCCCTTGTATTTTCAAAAACGCTATGCTATAATACGGGGTAATAAAAGCTGTAAACGATTACAGTGCAAAA
The DNA here is from genome assembly GCA_014796735.1 of Oscillospiraceae bacterium. Taxonomy (GTDB): domain Bacteria; phylum Bacillota; class Clostridia; order Oscillospirales; family Ruminococcaceae; genus Ruminiclostridium_E. The sequence continues at coordinate 5,031 of JAAVIG010000068.1, read as the reverse complement.
CGTCAACTATTGCAATTGCAATTAAAGAAAGGATAAACGATATGAAATATTCTGACGGCTTCTGGCTCAATAAGCCCGGCTACGAGGTAAACTACGCAACTCAGATGTACGAGATCACCGCTGACGAAAAGTCCGTAACGGTGCTTGCCACCTCGCAGTGGATAGGAAACAGAGGACAGACTCTCGGCGGCCCGGTTCTTACCGTAAACTTTACTTCAACTCTCGAAAACTCGATCAAGGTAACGGTAGAACACTTTAAGGCCGCAAAAAAGACCGGCCCCGACTTTAATCTTTACGAAAATCCCGATTTCAAGCCCACCGTTGAAAAGAACGATCAGGGCGGCTATACCCTGACCTCGGGCAAAACAAGCGTTGTTATCGGCGGACAGGGCGGCGCGTGGGACGTAAAGTACCTTTACGATGGCCAGCTCCTTACAAAGAGCGGCTGGCGCACCACTTCCTATATAAAGGAAGCCGACTGGCGCACCAACAACCGCATGCTTGAAAAGCAGGGCGAAAACTTCTATGCCGACAGCTCAACCGCCTGCCCCGCTATTATGCGCGAAATGCTGAATATTTCCGTGGGCGAGAATATTTACGGCTTCGGCGAAAAGTTCTCCACTTTTGTAAAGAACGGACAGACCGTTGACGTATGGAACAACGACGGCGGCACCTGCTCCGAGCAGACCTATAAGTCCATTCCCTTTTATGTATCAAGCAGAAACTACGGCGTGTTTGTAAACCACCCCGAGAACGTTAATTTTGAAGTGGCAAGCGAGACCGTTTCAAAGGTTTCCTTTACCGTACAGGGCGAGAGATTGCAGTACTTTGTGTTCGGCGGCGAGACCGTTGCGGACGTTATTTCCCACTATACCGACCTGACGGGCAAGCCCGCGCTTCCTCCCGCTTATACCTTCGGCCTGTGGCTCACCACATCTTTTACCACCAACTACGACGAGGAGACCTGCTCTTCCTTTATCGACGAAATGGAGCGCAGAGATATTCCTCTTGAGGTGTTCCACTTCGACTGCTTCTGGATGAGAGAGTTCAGGTGGTGCGACTTTGAGTGGGATAAGAGAATGTTTGCCGATCCTAAGGCAATGCTTGAAAGACTTAAGAAAAAGAATATAGAGATATGCGTTTGGATCAATCCTTATATCGCACAGCTTTCCTCTTTGTTTGACGAGGGTGTGGAAAACGGCTACTTCATCAAGAATAAGGACGGCTCCGTATTCCAGTGCGATATGTGGCAGCCCGGAATGGCGCTTGTTGACTTCACCAACCCCGATGCCTGCAAGTGGTATAAGAGCAAGCTGAAGGCTTTGTGTGAAATGGGCGTTGACGCGTTCAAAACCGACTTCGGCGAAAGAATACCCACCGACGTTTGCTACTTTGACGGCTCCGATCCTTATAAAATGCATAACTATTACACTTATCTTTACAATAAGACCGTATTTGAGGTGCTTGAAGAATACTACGGCAAGAACAAGGCGTGTCTTTTCGCAAGAAGTGCCACTGCGGGCGGTCAGCAGTTCCCCGTTCACTGGGGCGGCGACTGCTTCAGCAACTACGAATCCATGTGGGAGACCATACGCGGCGGACTTTCCCTCTGTCTGTCGGGCTTCGGCTTCTTCAGCCATGACATAAGCGGCTTCGAGGCAACGGGCACTCCTGACCTTTACAAGCGCTGGTGCGCCTTCGGTCTTATGTCCACACATTCAAGACTGCACGGCAACAGCTCTTACCGCGTTCCGTGGAATTTCGACGAGGAAAGCTGCGACGTGCTTAGGCACTTCACCAAGCTTAAGGGCAAGCTGATGCCCTACCTTTACGCCAACGCAGTCAAAACTCATGAAACGGGCGTTCCCATGATGAGGGCTATGGTGGTTGATTTCGGCGCGGATCCCGGTACGCTTAATCTTGACAGACAGTATATGCTGGGTGACAGCTTAATGGTTGCTCCCGTATTCAACGAGGAGGGCACCGCAAGCTTCTATCTCCCCGACACCGGCAGGTGGACGGATATTCAGACAGGAGAGATTTTAGAGGGCGGTCACTGGTACGAAAAGACCTATGATTACTTCGGAATGCCTTTGTACGCTAAGCCCGGCAGCATTATCGCCTGCGGTGATTTCAAGCGTAATTTCACCTACGATTATACCGAAAATACCGTGTTTACGGTATACGGCTTAGAGGACGGAAAGACCGCCGAATGTACCGTTTGCGACAAGGACGGAAACAAGGTGCTGACCGTTAAGGCCGAGAGAAAAGGCGATAGGATCAGCGTTGCTTCCGAGGGTAAGGGTAACTTTACCGTTAAGAGCGCGGAAGGGCTTGAGATCGTTATGTGATAGTTTATAATAAGCTATAATAAAATAAAACAGGCTGCCGCGTCGAATTTGCGCGGCAGCTTTTTTATAAATTGAAAACTTGCAAAAAGCAATGAAAAGCGGTATAATGATTACCGACATAGAACCGAAAAAAGAAAGGAGCTTCAAATGCTTTTTCACGCTTCAAGAACACCTGATCTGAAAACGCTTATCCCTCACATCTCCAATCACGGAACGCCCCTTGTGTACCTGTCGCAAAAGCGGGAAAACGTCCTTGTTTATTTAAGCAACGCCGTTGAAAAATGCTGTAAGGAAATGGGGTTCGCTCACAGCGGTACATATACGGTATGGGGTTCATACGGCTTTAACAGAGAGGGCGTACTGACCCTTGACGAATATTATCCCGATGCCGTTCGGGATACCTACAAGGGCGTTGAGGGGTATATTTATACGGCAGAGGAAAGCGGAGATTTTAAAGCAATGGCGGACATTCCTTTCGCTTTTACCTCGGAAAAGCCCATTGAAGTCTTAAACTGCGAATTTGTCTCAGACGCTTATGCCGCGCTTTTATCCGAAGCGGAGCAGGGAAAAATTATCATCACAAAATACGAAAACAACACTCCCGCAAAGCTGGATTGGATAGAAAAGACCGTAAAAGAGGAATACTTACAGTCGGCTGACCGTCCCGAATACAGATTCTTTTTAAAACAAAAATTTGATTTTCTGAAACAATATTGAAAAATAAAGGGAGCCATAAAAAACTCAATAAAAATGTAACCCGTCAAAACCAAAGTAAGATAAGGTTTTGACGGGAATGTTTTATTGAGAAAGATGTCAACGCCCGAAGCGGCGGCTTCGCAAGGAAGCGAACCGGCGGCTGCCCAAAGTGCCGACATGGATGTCGGCACCCATAGCAGACGCTTAATTGCCTGCTTCTATGTTAGCTTTAATTATTCACTTCGTGGGACTTTGTCCCACGCCCTACTTCCTTTTTGCAGCGCAAAAAGGAAGCGAAAAAAGCATTTGCGGCTTCGCCGCTTTCAATTTTTCTTTTTAAGCTTTTTATAGCCCCTTTTTATCAGTTCATATATTCTCCGTTATATTCCAGAAGCGTTACGCCGCTTACTCCTTTTACCGTCTTAAATCTTGCGGCTTCGGAAGTGTCGTTGTTCTTCACCTTTATCTCAACGGTCAATTCGGTATCGCTGTCGGAAAGTATCTTGCTCTTAAGCTTATACTTCATTGCATTAAGCAAAGCGTTGATCTGCTCCTCCGCCTGTTCCGAATATCTCACGATAAGCAGATAGCTTTTCTTTTCCTTTTTGCAGAAATGAAGAATAATATACACGATAGAAATAACCACCGTTCCAACCAGCGCCACAAAGTACAGCCCCGCGCCGCAGGTCAGTCCCGACGCGATTCCCCAGAACAAAAAGCCTATATCCAAAGGGTCTTTTATTGCCGAACGGAAACGCACAATGGAAAGCGCGCCCACCATACCCAAGGAAAGCACAAGATTTGCGCTGATAGTCATGATTATAAAAGAGGTTATCACCGTTATCATGATCAGCAGAATGTTGAAATTGTCGCTGTACACCACTCCGCGGTAAAAAAAGCGGTACACCAGATATATTATAACTCCGCAAAGTGCCGCCGAAGCCATGCATATCAGAATATGAGGCAGTGAAAGGCTTGCCAGCTGACTTGACAGATCGAGACTCGCGCCGAGGTCTTCCAATATTTTATCCATTTAAATTTCTTCCTTTCGGTTGTATACTCGCCGCTACAGCAAAACGTGCAAAGAATGTCGAGCAGAAATTTTGTGTGTTGAGGCGGAGGACGCAGCCTTGCTGTCGCAAGGCAAGGACGACAACGAAAACACACGGAATTTATGCCGACAGGATTTGTGCGTTTTGTTGCAGCGGCGAGTATAGTATTTATTTTGCAAGCCTTTTTTTAAAGTCTCTGCAAAGCACATATTTGGAGACGGATTCCTCCGTAAAAGGCATGCCCGCAAGCAAGCCCTGTATATGATCGGGGATAAAGCTGTCGTACTTTACCTCGAAAATTATCTCTCTGTTTTCAAACACACTGTAAAATTCGGGGCTGCCGTTTAACGCGTCCATGCCCGACATGGTTTTCAGGTTTCGGTCAAAGGTCAGCCTTACGTTTCCCGCGGGGCAGATATAAGCTTCTCTTACATAGTCCACCACGGCGGCGGGGGAAACGCGGACAAGTCTGTCCGAGACGTAAAGCTCTTCTCCGGGAGTTCCCGTGAACCTGTCCTCCGAAAGAAAGTTTTTGTCTCCCTTAAGCAGACTTTTATAATCGTCAAAGGTCATTTTTACCGAGCTCTTTGAAACCATGCTGCCTTTTTTGTGCTTGATCTCAAGACGGATAAAATCGGGGGATAAATTATAAAACCTTATACGGTATTTTTTTCTTACGTCAAATCCCAGTATTTTATCGTTGTAAGCGGATTCATAAACATCGTCAAGGTAAAGGCTTGTGATTCGGTAAACTCCGTTTTGACCGTGTATGTCGGGCTTCATCGCCGCCTTAAGCCGTTGACGCAGTATTTCGTAATATCCGCTGTTTATTATGTATTTCAGCTCGTGGCGGTATTTTTTTTCGTCCTCCAACCCAACGCCCCCTTTATTTTTGTGAGGTATTTTAAATCAAGATTAGTATAACATAGTTT
>JAAVIG010000067.1 GCA_014796735.1 Oscillospiraceae bacterium | reverse complement strand
GTAGCGACGAACAGCGGCTTTGAGCTGCGCCACGCTTCCTTTACTATATATGTCATATTGCTTGGTATGTTGTATTTTCTTTTTCTGTTTTCTTCGCGGTAGACTCGCCATGCTTCCTTGTTTTTTTCTTTGGTGTATTTGGCGATTTTTACTTTTTTCATGTTTTACCCCTATTAAACAAACAGCTTTCCCGCACTATCCTTATAATACTCCGCCTGAGCTTCCCAAAGCTTTTCGTAAACTCCGCCTTTTTGTATAAGCTCCTCATGAGACCCTCTTTCGGCAATAGTTCCCTCGTTCATGACCGTAATTTCATCGCAGAACTTACATGAGGAAAGACGATGAGAAATATAAATAGCGGTTCTTGTCCCCACAATGCCGTTGAATTTGGTATAAATATCGTGCTCGGAAACGGGATCTAAAGCGGCGGTAGGCTCGTCAAGGACTATAAAAGGAGCGCCCTTGTAAACGGCTCTGGCGAGACAAAGCTTCTGCGCTTCACCACCGGAAATTTCCACTCCCTTTTCGTCGAAATCTTTGTAAAGAAGGGTTTCAATACCGTTATCCATTTCCGAAAGCCTGTCGCCCAAGCCCGCGCGGATAACGCAATCCTTTACCTTATCAGCATCGTACATATCGCTTGCCGCCACGTTTTCGGCAATACTGAAGGAAAACAGCTTTGAATCCTGGAACACGACCGAAAACAAAGCCATGTATTCCTCATATTTGTACTTTTTAATATTGATACCGTTTAAGGTGATCTCTCCGTCATTGGGGTCATAAAGACGGCACAGCAGCTTTACAAGAGTGGATTTTCCGCAGCCGTTTCTTCCGACAAGTGCCATTTTTTCGCCTATCTTCCACTTAAGATTGATGTCCTTTAAAACATACTGCTCCGAGCCGGGATATTTGAACCAGACGTGTTTAAATTCAAATTCGTATTCGTTGTCGTCTCTTTTTTCCGTGGGGATAGTGCCCATATATTTTTCCTCTTTTATATCCATAAACTCATATACTGTTTTTAAAGGAACCACCAAGGTGTTGAGAAAGGTATAGGCTTCGGCAACACGGTTTATTCCCCACCATACCTTTGTAAAGCTCTGCACGTCCTTTACCACTCCTCCCGCGGAGACTGCTCCTGCAATGGCGCGGAAGCCTACAAAGGCGTAGATCGATATAGTCCTAATAAACCATAATACTTGATTTATCAGCCCTGTTTTAAGATAGAGCCTGTCTCTTTCGCACATTTTTACGTTGCTCTTATCCCATAATTCTTTTACTCTTTTTGAAATAAAGCCCTGCTGATTGTATAGAAGTATGTCCTTGCCTGTCTGATAGGGTCCCGCATAGGTGTACATTAAGCTTGTACGTATCCTTTGAGGGTTGATATATTCGTCGCTGCGCCACATTGCCTGCTCCGCCTTTAATTTTTTGCTTTCTATCGTATTTTCGATTATCATAAGCACAACTATCACGGCTATTATCATCGGGACGGATAAATTTATCAGCCACGCGTTTTCTCCCGTAAGCTCCGAGGCGTTGGCGTACAGGTCGGCGGTGGTAATAAGTGCTCCTATAACGGTGCAGATACCGTAAAAAACAATGGACATTTCTTCGGTTATTCCAAATAAGATACCGTTTGCGTATTCGCCGTCATTGATCTGTGTTACCTTTTCATTTGCGCGCTGAACCTCCGGATCCTCTATTTTGGTATAATCCATATTGATTATTTTTTCGTTTATCATTATGTTTGAATAATGCTTCAGCCTTTGAACCTTTTCGGTAAGCAGCTTGTGAAAGCACTGACCCGAGCTTTGCAGAAGAAATCCCGCCGCCAGCATAATGATTATGGTGATTATTATTTCCCTTATGGGTTTACCTCCGCTTATCCCGTCTACTATAAGCCCCGAAAGATAAATTGGGATAAATTGCTCCAAGGCGTTAAAGAACTGCACCGCGCATCTTCCCGTCATATAGCCGGGAGAGATCTTGTGAACATCGCTCAAAGCGCGCTTGTACAGATTTATTTTTTCCTTGAAGGAAATTGTATCTTTTTTGTTTTTGCTCATTCCTTGTCCTCCCTAAACAGCGCTTTCGCGAAGCTCCTCTTTTATTTTTTCATCTTTGTAATACATGCTTTGCAGCTCATATATTTTAGCGTACTCTCCGCCCTTTTCCAGAAGCTCCTTATGGGTGCCGATTTCGGTTATTTCCCCGTTATCAAGATAAAATATCCTGTCGCAGAAGCGGGTAGAGGCAAGACGGTGAGAAATAAATACAGAGGTTTTGCCTTTTGAAAATTTTGCGTATTCAAGATACATATTTTGCTCCGCTATCGGGTCTAACGCGGCGGTGGGCTCGTCTAAAAGCAGTATTTTGGAGCCGCGGGTCTTTTGCTTGTACAGTGCGCGGGCAAGGGCAAGCTTCTGAGTTTCGCCGCCGGAAAGGTCAATGGCATTGTCATATACCGAACGCATAAGATAGGTGTTTATGCCGTCGGGGAGGGAATTTATCTTTTCCTCTATTCCCGAGTGGGCAAGAGCATATTTCAGATCGTCTTCGTTATATTCGTCACGCATGGCGATATTTTCCGCTATGTTGGCGGGCATAATGTGAATATCCTGAAATACGGCGGAATATAGAGTGTACAGCTCGTCTCGGTTGTATTCGTTTATCGGTATATCGTTTATGTATATTTCGCCTTCCGTTGCTTGGTATAATCCGCAGATAAGCTTTACAAGGGTGGTTTTTCCCGCGCCGTTATTGCCTACAATTGCTATTTTTTCGCCTGTTTTTATTGTGAAATTTAGAGCTTTAAGGGTAGGAGAGTCGGCGCCGGCGTATTGATAGGACACGTTTTCAAAGCGTATGTCGAATTTTTCCTTTGGCAGGGGCTTTCCTTGCCCTCTGTTGGTATTGTCGGGAATTTCCAGATATTCCCTGTACCATGAAATATGAAAGGACATCCACTTTATATTGCCGTAATTGTCCAAAAGCGAGTAGAAGGAATTTGCTATTGACGAGATAGAGGAAAAGTAGATCATGAAATCGCCCGGGGTTAGTTTTCCGTTTATTACATTATATACGATAAAGCCGTAGGATGCCAGATCTCTCAGTGCTACAATGGCTATCATAACAAAGCCGTTTTTAAATTCCATGCTGCCCTGTTTTTTGTACCACCAAAGCCTTTTGTCCACAAAATCCTTCATGATCTTGGAAAACCAGCTTTCCATATTGTAAAGGCGTATGTCCTTTGCGTTCTGAAAATCTCTTGAAGCGCTGTTAGCGTAACTTATTTTTCTGTCCATTTCGGTAAATTCTTTCTCACGGCTCGTAAACCATTTTATTTTATATGCAACTGCCTTATAATAAGCAAAGGTAGGCGCTAAAATGATCAGTATGAGCCACGGTGAAAGTGTGCAAAGTATCGCGCTCCAGCCTAAAATGGTGAAAATACATGTTATAAGCTGAGTTATTCTCCAGAAAAATTGATAGAAATTATTCGCTGCATTATAGGCTCTTTGAAACAAAGTCTTAATTTCGGGGTTTTCGCGATTTTCGTAATCAGTGTCAAATCTTTTTTCATTCAGCTTCATACTGAATTTAAAATATATGTTTCTTTGCTTGCCGTAATTGATCTTATTATTTGAGATCACCTGAAAAGTGTATACGCACATTATTACAAGCAGCATTATCACCATAGATATAAGCAGCTCGGCACTTTTTCCTCCGCCTAAGACAAAGTTTACCATATCACGGTTAAAGAATGACCACAAGGGTTCAGCGGCAGCCGATGTAAATGTCATTATAAACAGAAGCGGTAAATATGATCTGTCGAATTCGTTTATAAATTTGGTAAGATATTTCAGGTTGCTTGGGAGAGAGTACTTGCATTTGTTGTTATTTTTGTCCAGCAGCATGCCGTCTGCGCCGCGTTTTGGCATTTTTACATTCTCCTTTCTTTTTGGGAAGCTTTTCGCTTTATTTACTTTACCTTAATCAAATTATAACAGCGTAGAAAAACTTTTTCTTGACGAAAAATGCGGTGGTTATGTTTCAATATTATTATAACACAAAAAAACCGTTCGTGTTGATTTTGGAACGAACGGTCGAAATATGGAATGAATGGTTTATAGCATTGATTTGTTGTATAGCTTTTTTAGAATAATTTGATAATTATTGACAATTAGTTAATTATAATATATAATTAAGTTGAGGAAACCTATGACGATAGGCGGTTAAATAATACTCCCGGCGGCATGTCAAATATCCTTGTGCCGTTTAAAAAGGGGGTGACGGTATGAATTACTACATAACAATGTCTGATTTGATTCAAATTATGACGTTTGTATGCTGCATAATCTCTTTGATACTGTCTGCCCATAATTCCAAAAGGAAAAAGTAATGGGTATATAAAAATAATCGCCTCCATACTCTCAAATTGTAGGCGATTATTTTCACTATAAAATTGGGAGTTAACCGTCTATCGGTTTCCTTGCTTTTATTATACACAATTCCGCAGAATTTGTCAATACGCCGGGGCACTTTTTAGGATAAAATCGGTTGATATTTTCACTTCGGTGTGGTAAAATTAAGAAACAGTGTGTTATAAATAAGTACAAAAGAAATTAACGATTTTTATTTTTCTTTACCGCTTTCTTTACTTTTATGTGATAAGATATACAGATAAGGCAAAAGGCATAAAGGAGATGAATTTTTTGGAAAACAGCGAGTACCTTAAAAAAGGCCTGACCGACGCCGAAATATCCGAAAGAATAAAAAACGGCAGGATAAACGGCGAGCAGGAAAGTCACACCAAAAGCATTAAACAGATAGTGACCGAAAATATTTTCACCTTTTTTAACCTGATAAATATTATCTTAGGTTTTCTTGTGTTTTTGACAGGCTCTTACAAAAACTGTCTTTTTTTGGGAGTAATTTTTTTCAATATCCTTATAGGTATCTTTCAGGAAATAAGAGCCAAAAAGGTGGTGGACAAGCTTAGTCTTGTGTCCGCGCCCAAAGCGGTAGTTTTGCGGGGCGGAACGGAAAAGGAAATAAATACCGCCGAGATCGTTATAGACGATCTTATGCTGCTGAGCGCGGGGCGGCAGATATGCTCCGACTGTATTGTTGCCGAAGGAGAGTGCGAGGTAAACGAAAGCCTGATAACGGGGGAAAGCGATCCCGTGCTTAAAAAAACGGGCGACGAAATGATGTCGGGCAGCTTTATAGTAAGCGGAAGCGTCAAAGCAAGGGTACACCGGGTAGGAGCCGATAACTTCGCTTCAAAGATCACCGCGGGAGCAAAGTACCTCAAGAAAAACAACAGCGTTATGCTGAAAGCCTTAGACACTATTATAAAGGTTATAGCGGTGTGTATAATCCCCATTGCAATCGGTCTGTTTGTAAACTCCATAGTAATTTCCGAGCAGCCCACCGACAGAGCGATAGTAAGCACCGCGGCCGCGCTTATAGGCATGATACCGGAGGGTTTGTATCTTCTGACCAGCGTTGTAATGGCGGTGGCTACAATAAGACTCGCCTCTCATAAGACCTTGGCGCAGGATATGTACTGTATAGAGACCTTGGCAAGAGTAGATACCCTTTGCCTTGATAAAACGGGTACGATCACCGAGGGAATAATGCAGGTGGAGGGAACGGAGCTTCTTGAAAAGAATTTTCCCTTGGACAGCGCGCTGACCGCCTTTGTATCGGTAATGAACGACGACAACCCCACCTTTAACGCGGTAAAAGCAAGGTGGGGAAACGGCTTGAGCATACCCGAAGCAAAATTATCCCTTAAAAAAACGATCCCCTTTTCCTCCGCCAGAAAGTGGAGCGGTGCGGAATTTGAAAAGGGAAGCTTTGTTTTCGGCGCGCCGGAATTTGTATTAAAAGAGGATTACGAAACCGTAAGGAAAATATGCGAAAAAGCGCAGCAGGAGGGCATGCGCGTGCTTATCGCGGCTTATTCTCAAAACTGCTTTGAGGAATCGGCTCTGCCGCAGGGGCTTAAGGCGGCGGCACTGATATTTATCGGAGATATTATAAGAAAGGAAGCTCCCTCTACGCTTGGATTTTTTGACAGACAGGGCGTTGAAATAAAAATAATTTCGGGAGACAACCCCGTTACCGTTTCAAAGATCGCCCACAAGGCGGGAGTAAAAAACGCGGAAGCAACGGTTGACGCTTCCACCCTATCCGACGAGGATATTCCCGAAGCGGCAAAAAAATACACTGTTTTCGGAAGAGTTTCACCCGATCAAAAGCTGCTTTTGGTGAAAGCTTTGAAGTCGCAGGGGAAAACGGTGGGAATGACGGGAGACGGTGTAAACGATGTGCTTGCGCTTAAGGAAGCGGACTGTTCCATTGCCATGCAGTCGGGCAGCGATGCGGCAAGAAGCGTGTCCAATCTTGTTCTTTTAGACAGTAATTTTGCTTCAATGCCATTGGTGGTTGCGGAGGGCAGACGTTCGGTAAACAACCTGCAAAGAAGCGGGACTTTGTTTTTGACAAAGACTGTTTACTCCTTTATTTTGGCGTTTATTTTCATGTTTCTGCCTATACCGTACCCGTTTCAGCCCATACAGCTTACCTTGATAAGCACCTTGTCCATAGGCACACCCAGCTTTTTGCTTGCGTTACAGTCCAACACCGATATTATCAAGGGCGGCTTTATCAGAAACATACTCCGCACCTCCATGCCTCAGGGCATTGCCACCGCGGTAAGCGTTATTATTTCGGTGACGATCTGTGAATTTTTCGGCTTGACCACCGAGGCAATGTCAACGGTCACGACCTACGCTGTTGGTATCATAAGCTTCTTTACGGTAATACGGGTATTAAATCCGGTAAGGCCGTGGAAAATAGGCATGCTGGCCGCGCTTATGGCGGCTTTCGCGGGAGCGGCTCTGATCATGCCAAATATGTTCGGTTTATATCCTCTCGATTTGTCCGGCTTCGGTATTATGGTTCTGACGGCGGCGATAGGTATTGAAACAAGTCTGGTCATAAGCAAGGTCACGGACAGACTGCTGGATTTTATTTTGAAAATTTTCAGGCAGATAAGAAAGCCTTTCAGATCGATCAAGAAAAAAATTCTTAATATTTTCGGGAAATAAAGAAAGGAGCAACTCTAAAATGATCGGCACAGAAAGAAGACAGGTTTTCATTTTTTCCGACGGCGCGTGTTCGGGAAACCCGGGACCCGGCGGCTACGGAGTTATTTTAAGGTGCGAGGGCAAGGAAAAGGAGCTGTCGGGAGGAGAGGCCCATACCACCAACAACCGAATGGAATTAACGGGAGTGATAAAAGGGCTTGAAGCCTTAAAATTCCCCTGCGACGTTATTTTGCAGACCGATTCCAAATATGTGGTGGACGGTATCGAAAAGGGCTGGGCGAAAAGCTGGAGAAAAAACGGCTGGATAAAAAGCGACAAAAAGCCCGCCTTGAACAGCGATCTCTGGGAAAGACTGCTTGACCTGTTGGAGATACACAATGTTAAATTCAACTGGATAAAGGGACACGCGGGACATGAGGAGAATGAGAGGTGCGATAGGTTGGCGGTTAAAGAAAGGGATAGGAATAAATAAATAAATCGATATTTGACAATTATTTAAATATATTGTATAATTAACATGAGGAAACCAAAAAAGACGATAGGCGGTTAAATAATACTCCCGACGGCACCGCAAATATCATGCCGTTTAAAAAAGGGGGTGACGGTATATGAATTATTACATAACCATGTCTGATTTAATTCAGATTTTAACATTGGTTTGTTGTATAGCTTCTTTAATACTGTCTGCCCACAGTTCCAAAAGGAAAAAATAACGGGCATAAAAAAATAATCGCCTCAACGCTTCCAACGGTGGCGATTATTTTTTAATCAAATCCGGGAGTTAACCGTCTATCGGTTTCCTTGCTTTTATTATACACAACTTTTTCAAATTTGTCAATACGATAATAGACAATTATCAATCAACGAAGGGAGAGAACACATGCCCTTAACAATCACGATCTGCGACGACAACCAAGCCCAGATAACCGAATTAAGGCGTCTCCTTGACGAATGGTCGGAAAATAAGCCCTTTGCTTTAACTATAGACGAATATATAAGCGCGGAAAGCTTCCTGTTTTCCTACCCCGACAAGCCCTGCGACATTCTGCTGCTTGATATTGAAATGAAAGAAATAAACGGAATGGAGCTTGCGAAAAAGCTGAGGAGCGAGGGGGACAAGCTTCCTGTTGTTTTTATAACAGGCTACGCCGATTACATGAGCGAGGGCTACGAGGTGGAGGCTCTGCACTATCTTTTAAAGCCCGTAAACAAAGAAAAGCTGTTTAACGTTCTGGACAGGTATATTAAACGCCATACCTCAAAAAAAGACGAAATACTGCTGCAATGCGGGGATAAAAGTCTGCACGTTTCCGCCGATGAAATAGCTTATATCGAAGCGGTTGGGAAGAAAAGCGGCGTACATCTTGCCGACGGAAAAACACTGCTTTGTGATAAGGGCTTGGGGGAATTAAATAAAACACTTACGGAAAGTTTTACGCTTTGTCACCGTTCCTTTGCGGTGAATTTAAGATTTATAAGATCAATAGCCAAAGAGGAAATTACTTTGGATAACGGGGAGAAAATACCTGTTTCGAGGAGAATGTATAAAGAGGTAAACGAACAGTTTATTGATTTTTACACAAAAAGCTCTTCCTGAAAACCAATTTTAAAATAAAATTAAAAAACCCCTTGACTGTAACGTTAGGTAATAGTATATACTGATTAAAAACCTGAAAGGATCGGTGTATATGAAAATAAAGATAAGCGAATTGGCAAAGCTTATGGGTATAAGCGTCAGAACCTTGCAGTATTACGACAGGATAGGTCTTTTAAAGCCTGCCGAAACAAAAGAAAACGGGTACCGGGTTTATGATGAAAATTCCGTTAAACAGCTTGAAGAAATACTGCGGTACAAAAGCTTAAGCTTTTCTCTTAAGGATATTGCCGAGCTGATGTGTGAGGAAAATTTTAAACTCAAAAGCGAACTTGTACGGCAGCGTAAAAAGCTTCTGGAAAAGAAAAAGGAACTTGAAAAGAAAATCCTTGCCTTAGAGAACGAGCTTTCACAGCCTGTTAAAATTGGCAAGCTTAATGGGGGAGGATTATTTGATAAAATCCTTGAGGATTACAATTACAGCGGTTTTGCCTATGGACTTACCGACATTGAAGACAACAAAAATGAAATATTTTTCCCTTGGGGCAAGGCGGACTATGAAAAAAACACAGGCTTTACTCCGTCTTCAAAATTCTGTATACGCGCACTGACAACACAGTTTACAGCGTTCTGCATATTGCTTTTTCACGATCTAGGTCTGCTTGATGTTTATCAATATATAAACATATATCTGCCCGAATACATTAACGGCAATAAAATAAAGATCATACATCTGCTGAATATGACTTCCGGTATTTCAGCCGATGGTTTACCAATTTCGGTAAAACCTCAGAATGAATTTATAGACAAAGTAAATTCATTTCCGTTAAAAGCAAAGGCGGGAGAAATTTTTGAATATTCGGACACGGACTATCAATTGCTGGGAATAATTTTAGAGAGAATATGCGAAAAATCCTTAGGAGATATTTTCAGCGAATATATCTTTAAGCCCCTTGAAATGAAATCCACATTTTTTGGCGGAAATGATGCGGATATTTTCGGTTTTGCAGAAGAAACGAAAATAACGGGAAGCAACCCCGCAAGCGGCGCATCGGGAATTATTTCCACCGCGGAGGACATGGGAAAATGGTATGAAGCAATTCTGAATAAAAGAATACTGTCTATCGAAAGCTATGACATACTTTTCGGCAATAATAAATCCGAATTTTCCTGCGGATTTTACAGCATAGGAAATCACCGTTTTTATCATTCTTACAGGCTGTACGAAATATTTTTTGAAATCACGGTTGATATGGAAAAAGGAGAATTTTTCCTGTCTTTGCACAATAAAAAACCAATACCCGACAACAATGCGAGAGTAATGTTTTTCCCGATAAGGCAGTGCGACGACGGCAAAGTCAAATTTGAAGTGTGGGAAATGGACCCGGGTTCTCATGTCAAGGTCTTTTCGCTTAAGATATATGATGAAGACTCAAAGGAGATATACAGTGCCGATACAGATAAAAACGGGTATATCATAAATGTTTTCAATAACGGTGAGAAAAGACATGCGGAAGAATTTTGTGAAAGCGGTTACTTTTACGAGGTTGATTTAAGCAAAATATGCGAAAGCTGCGACAGAGAAAAATCGTATTTCGCGGAAATAAAAGCGGAAAAGCAGAAAACAAATTCTGCACAGCTTGGCTATGTTTACATGCAAGGCGGCGAATGGGTGTGCGGATATTTTAATGTATTTTATTATTATGAAAGTGCGTATGAGCTGTTTATGGAAGCACTTAACAATGTTCTGAAATAAAAAAAGGTGATATTATGACAACCATAATTATATTTCTGTCAATAATCTTATTTTGTATTTTATGCGTTTTCGGATTTTTCCTCCTGCGCAAATTCCTTTACAACATGATAGACAAGCGCATAGAACGTTTTCAAAGCGAGCTTATCGAAAAACAGGTACGCGAGATACAAAACATGTACCGACAGGTGCGCGGCTGGCGGCACGATTACCGAAACCACATAAATAACATGAAAATACAGCTTGCAAACGAAAATTACGGGGAGCTTGAAGCCTATCTGGATCAGCTCGCCGAGGACTTGGATACGGTAGACACGGTAATAAAAACGGGCAACGTTATGGCGGACGCCATATTGAACAGCAAGCTCAGCGTAGCGGAGAAAATGAACGTTAAAATAAACGTTAAGGCGAATATTCCCGAAAACTTGCTTTTAAGCGATGTGGAATTATGCTCGGTACTCGGCAATATGCTTGACAATGCCGTGGAAGCCTGTTCAAAGCTGCCGGAGGAGGAAAGGTTTATACGCGTTTATATAGGCAAGCTTAAAGGACAGCTGTATTTATCGGTGCAAAACTCCGCGGGCGGTGTGCGCAAGGAAAAAGGTTATTATTTGTCCACTAAAGAGGGTGAGCATGGGTATGGCTTGTTCCGCATCGACAGAGTAGCTAAAAAATACGGTGGGTTTGTTAACAGGCAGAATGAGGAAGGGGTTTTTGCGACCGAGATCACTTTGCCTGTTGGAAATGTGTAATTTTGATTATTGTATTGACAAATTAAAAAAAGTTGTGTATAATAAAAAGCGAGGAAACCGATAGACGGTTAACTCCCTAATTGTGATTAAAAAATAATCGCCAACTGTGAGAGGTGAAGGCGATTATTTTTTGTACTCATTTATTTCTAAACGAATTATGAGCAGATAGTATTAAAGCTACTAAACTACATAAAAATGTTAATATCTGGAATAAATCCGATACAGTTATGTAACTCATCACTATCACCCCCTCATTTAAACGGCATGGTTTTTACTGTGCCGTCGGGAGCATTATTTAACCGCCTATCGTCATAGGTTTCCTCGTTTTTATTATATAATATTTTTAATACTATTATCCAATTAAAAACTTGAAAAAATGGTTTTAATTGGATAATAGTGCTTTGGGTGTAATATCCATTTAAACTTTGATTTTATATTGT
>JAAVIG010000066.1 GCA_014796735.1 Oscillospiraceae bacterium | reverse complement strand
CTCGGACAAGCCCGACAGTACAAAAAGAGAATTTTTATGCGTCAGCAAAACCATAAACGAGGTCAAGGCTATTGCTCCCGACCATGAGGAGATTAAATTTTCTCATTGCTACAGGGGCGACACAAGGGATAAAAACCCCGTTGAGATATATTCGGCAAAGGATTTTTACGATGAAGCAAGGCTTATAGCCGCAAAAATTCATCATGCGGTACGGGAAGAGGGATACAGATACAGGGATTTTCTTGTGCTTACTCCCGACAGCGAGCATGAGCCTATTATTTCCTCCGCTTTGAGAACGGGCGGCATACCCGTGTTCTGCGATTTTCCCCACTCTATGACCGAAAAGCCTGTTATCGGGTTTATTTTGCAGATATTTAAAAGTCTGGAGCTTGATACCGAGGAGGTCTTAAAGCTTGTCGAAAGCGGATTTAAGCGTATTTACGATCCCGACAGGGGCGTAAGGCTTATGTTCCAAAGCGAGATCTACCGCCTGCGGTTAGCTGCGGAGCAGTACAATTTAAGGGCCGAGGATTGGATAAAGGACTGGAGCGAGGGGGTTGAGCCGAGAAAAAACCTGAACCGTCTCGAAAATATAAGAAAAAGGACAGTAGAGCCGCTTTTAAAGCTTAAAGAGGATATGGACAAAGCGGAAAACGGTCTTGAAATGTCAAGGGTGTTTATGAATTACCTTTTTGACTCCGAAAATATACGCTCCACATTTATCGCCCGTTCAAAGGCGGGACAGGGCGGAGAAACTCACAGCATTGAGATAGACGACAATGCGGCAAAGGAATACGACAGGATATGGGACGCCCTTACCGAGACCTTTACATCAATGGCTTACGGTCTGAAAAATGTTAAGCCGAGCTGTAAGGAGTACGGGGAGCTTTTGGAGGGAATACTGTCGGGAATAAATCTAGCCAATCCCCCAGACGTTCTGGACAGCGTTACTGTGGGCGATATTGAGCGCACCAGAAAATCCGCTCCGAAAATAGTGTTTATCGCGGGAGTAAACGAGGGCAGTATTCCGAGGGAAAGCAAGCTGCAAAGCGTTTTTTCCTACTTTGAGCGGGAGAAGTTAAGCAACACGGGACTGCCTTTATATGACAGCAATCTCAACCGTTGGTCTAAGGAGTACTATTTTGCTTACAGGGCAATGAATCTTTATGGCAAAAAGCTTATACTTACATACGCCGCTCAGAGACCCGACGGAAAGGAAGCGGAGTCCGCCGCGATATTAAAAGAAATAAACGCGGAGAAAATAAGCGCCGACAGTCTTCCTTTTGATTACTTTTTAAATACCGCAAGCGACGTAAGGAAAGCCCTTTCGGAGGACTGCGGCGGCTCGGAATTGAGTGACAGGCTTGAAAAAGTGCTGAACGAAGCTTTTGCGGACAGGGCGGGAAGCGAATTTAAGGAAAAGCTTGCGGACAGTGAAAAACTGCTGTCGGGTAAAAGAGAATTCGGCTTAAGCCCCGATACCGCAAGGGAAATTTTAGGAAGCCCGTCTTACTCTCCCACAAGGCTTGAAGCCGCCTTTGACTGTCCGCTTATGTACTTTTTTAAGTACGGGCTTAAGATACGTGAGCCGGACAGCAACGATCTTGAAGCACCGAACAATATGGGTACCGCGGTACATAATATTTTAAGGATCGCGCTTTCCCGCAATACGGATATTGCGGACAAGTCGGAACGGGAGATCGAGGACATCGCAAGGGCGGCTGTAAATGAAGCTATGGAGAAAGCAATAGAAGACGATCCTACCTTTCCCGAAAAAACCGAGGCAGTATATAAGGGGCTTACAGGAAGAATACAGGGCATTTTAAAGCAGATAAGCCTTGATTTTAAAACAACGGGATTTAAGCCCGCCTGCTTTGAGCGTGAGGTAAGCTATATAATAAAAAATCCGGCTTTGCCCGAAGGAGAAATAACCGTTATGGGAAGCGCGGACAGAATAGATATACTTACAGTGTGCAAAAAGGACTGCGGCGAAGACGGCGGGGAAAATATCGAAGCAAATCGTCAAAAGGCTTCCGAAGCCGATTATATAAGGATATGCGATTATAAAAGCTCGGGTAAAAGCTTTACCTTGGACGGTATCGCAAGCGGTAAAAACCTTCAGCCGCTTTTGTATCTTTTCGGTACCTGCGAATCGGATAAGGGGCTTATCCCCGGGGCGGTAAATTACTCCGCCGTGGGAGGGACGGGCTGTCTGAAAACCGAAAATTCCCTGCCGCCGGATCAGAAGGCGCTTGCGGAGGAATGGTACAGTAAGCACGGTACGGCGGGGGGCGTTTTCGCGATCGAGACGGCGGAGAGGACAAAGCTGCTTAAATCGGCGATAGCGGCGCAAACGGGGAAAAAGTCCGATAAGTATTTTAATGAAAGCGATTTGAGCGGGTTGGAGAATTTAAAGGGGCATATCGATGAGGATATTATTGTGCCGAAAATATTGGATATTTTAAAGGGTGATATAAAGGCGCTGCCGTTGGAGCATGAGGGATATTTGCCTTGCTCTTTCTGCGGGTTTAAGGCGGTTTGCGGGAATAGAGGGGTTAATTTTGTTTCTTCTGAGGGGATGTGGGGGAGAGAAGAGTGAGGGGGGCAACTGCGTTGGGCTTTTTTAAAACTACGTTTTAGGCTGTGAGGTGCTTTTCGGAAAGCGTTGTAAAACGGGTTTTTTAAAGCTGCGTTTTATGTAATGCTTTATCTTTAGATAAAACTGCCGATGTACCGTTTTTGTATAACTACACTTTATGTGATGTTCTTTTTACTCGGAAAGCGAGTGCAGCGTGCGCTCCCGCGCGGGGCTTAAGGTGACACCAAAGGGGCGAGGGCGGGGGAAACTGCAAACCCATCAAAGCGGGGATTTTCCCCCGCCCTCTCCCCTTAGGTTTCACCTTAAGAATCCTTTCCTTATCCCCTCACCCACCCCCTTTTCCCCGCTTTGGAAGTTGGTGTGATTTAAAGGTTTATTCTCGGCTCTGTTTTTACAAAAAGCTGTGTGGCGATAGTCCCTTAGGGAAGTGTGGGTGGAACTATTGAGGCTTTATTCACGTTCGGATCGCAGGTGCTGCGTTATTGATTATGTGTTTTCATTGGTGACGTTGGTTTCTCCCATTAGTTTGTGCAATGTATGATTATGCTTGCTCTCCCAATTAACTTGTACCACCCTATCCTGCAAAACTGCTCCTTTTACAATAACTACCCTACCGCAGGGGCGGAGCCAAATTTTCGACTAACGGCGAAAATTTTGAAATGCTGACGCATTTCAGCGGGCTTACGCCCGCGGCTCCGCCGCCCACACCGCTCGTCGCTCCCACGTTTTACTTTTCGTTTACTTTCCGCACGAAAAACCGTGCGTTTCCCCAATTATCCAATCTTATATAAACATGTAACTCGTGCAAATAAACGTTCTCTTTTGTGCACCGACGTTCGTGCGAACACTTTAAGCAGATTACTCAATTTTAAATTAAAGGATCGTGATAAAATTGAACTTTACAACCGAACAACAGAAAGCAATAGATTACGCCGCCCCAAGATCCGCGTCGGTCTCCGCCTCTGCGGGAAGCGGAAAAACCGCGGTTTTAGTAGAGCATATAGCAAAGCTTATCTCCGATACCGAAAACAAAGTCCCCGCCGACAGACTGGCTGCGGTAACCTTTACCGAAAAGGCGGCGGCGGAGCTTAAGCAAAGACTGTCGCAAAGAGTTGAAGAACTGCTAAAAAACAACCCCAATAACGCCTTTTTAAGAGAACAACTTGTTCGCTTATCCTCCGCCCGTATCTCCACCATAAGCAGCTTTTGCCTGTCGCTGATAAGAGATAATATAAGACTGCTCCCCGATATAGACGAGGGCTTTAACATCTGCGATGAAACCAAGGCGAAGATACTTTCCGAAAAGGCCGCCCAAAAAACCTTTGAAATAATTTACACAAGCTTTCCCGACAGCAAAAAGGAAGAAATATCAAAAAGATTGGGCGGAAAAAACGCAGTAATCCTTTCCGTTCTAAAGCTGTTCGGTTTTTTGTCAAATATTCCCGAGCCCGATAACTGGAAAAGAGAACAGGACAGTGTTTTCGAAGCCCCCGACAAATACTTTGAAAAGTATGTTGATAAATACGTAAAATATATGCCCGAGCGCCTGGAGGAAATTTCCGACTTTTGCGGCAGTGCTGTAGCTTCACTTCCCGACAGCTCCAAGACCTCCCTAAACTTCAAGAATTATTTTGAATTTTATCGGGAGCGTGCAAATTCCGCAAAAAACGCCGTTCTTGCTTCCGATTACGTCGGCGCGTATCTGGAAATAAAAAAGGAATACGGCGGTACAACTCCCGCCGCGAGAGGGAAAGCCTTTGAGGGACTTGGCTTTAAAGAAAAAAGAGAGGAGATAAAGGAGCTTTATACAGGCTGCAAAAACGACCTTGCTCTTTCCGCCAACTATATCGAGGACGCCTTGAATATAAAAAAAGCGCTTGACCTGCTTTGGGAAATACAGGAAATGTACAAAGAGGAGTACCGAAAGCTTAAAAAAGCCGAGGGTGTTTTGGACTTTTCCGACCTCGAGCAGAACGCGTTAAAGGTAGTACGGCAGGGCGGCGGAAAAGGAATGTTCGACTATATAATAGTCGATGAATTTCAGGACAGCAACGATATACAGTATGAAATTTTCCGCGGACTGTCAAGCGACGAAAAGAACCTGTACTTTGTGGGCGACGTTAAGCAGTGTATTTACGCCTACCGCAACGCCAACCCCGAAATTTTCGCGGGGCTTAACGGTAATCCCGCCTATGAAGACCTTAAGCTCAACGCTAATTTCAGAAGCGGCGAAAACGTTCTGAATTATGTCAACAGCCTTTTCGGGACTTCCGATATGCCCGAAAGCTTTTCGGGAGGCTGCAAGTGGGAAAACATGACGGCGGGGCGCGGTATTAAAGCCAATGAGGACAATATAACCGAATTTGTGACAATAAACGTTTTGAAATCAGCCGCCAAAAACGCTGACGACAAACAAAAGAACAGAGAAGAAAGGTATGTGGCAAGCCGCATACTTCAAATGGTAAAGGACGGCTTTACCGTACACGATAAATATAACAAAGAAAAAAAGTGCGGCTTCGGGGATTTTGCGGTATTGCTGCGCACAAACGGAGACTGTGTAAGATTCAGAAAGGTTTTCGAGGAATACGGTATTCCGTGTGTTTCCGAGGGAGAGAAGCATTTTACCGACCTTATCGAAATAGATATTGCCTTGGCCTTGGTAAGCGCGGTGCTTCGTCCCAATAACGACACCGAGACCGCAAAGGCGTTGATGTCCCCCGTTTACGGCTTTACCGCCGAGGATATGGCTAAGCTTAAGCTTTCCGACAGATCGGCGAACAGCCTGTATTCAAATATAGCGGGGCTTACCCTGTCCGAAGATAAAGCGCTTTCCGAAAAAGCCGCAAGGTTTGACTCGGATATGAAGCTGTTCAGGAAAATCGCTTCTAACAGCGTTACCTACGACCTGCTACAAAAAATTTACGAAATAACAATGCTTCCTCAGATAATGCGCGCGGGGTACAGCGGCAGGGAGAGAGAGGAAAACCTTAAGCTTTTGCTTCACTATGCAAAGGGCAATCCCCGTCCCGCCGACTTTCTGACCTTTATGCGGCATATCAGCAGAAACAAGCTTGAAATGAGCCAAGCTGTGGTAAAGGAAAGGGAGGAAAGCTCGGTCAAGATAATGACCATACATAAATCAAAGGGCTTGCAGTTTCCCGTCGTGTTTGTATCGGATATAAACAGAAAGCCCAATGTTACCGATACCTACAAGGATTTTATCTTTGACGTGAAAAAAGGCGCGGGGGTATTGGTGTGCGATTACGAAAAGGGAGTAAGGGCGCATACCGCCGCTCACAGAGTTCTTGAAGAAGATTACAGGGACAAGCTCAAAGGCGAAAGCATGCGGCTTTTTTACGTGGCGCTGACAAGAGCGGAAGATAAGCTTATTATCACCGCTTCAAATAAGGTGTCGGAAAAAAGCGGCGGGAAAGAGGATAATTTATCCGAATGCGGCGAGAAAAACGCGCCCGAGGAAAACGAGTACAGCTTTGAAAATAAAGAAAATTACTTTGCTTTTGTTGTAAACGGACTTTCGGCGGCGGGCGGCAACGTTAAGACCGTAAGAATAAAAACAGATGAAGATATTTTGACAGAAGATTCCTTGATATTGCCCTCACATTCCGCAGGTGAGGTTTTGCTCGATTTTGAAAAAATAAAAAGGAATTTAAGCTTTAAATACCCTTACGAAAAAGCCACTCATACTCCCGCCAAATACACGGCTACCGCTTTGGGCGTGTCTCCCGACGAGGGCGGCACAGAGGACAGCGTTACCACCGCTTTTTATATGGGAATGCCTTTGTTTATGAAAGAGGGGAAGTCCTTAAGCGGCAAGGAGCTGGGCGATATTTATCACTGCGTTATGGAGCATATCGACTTTTCGGCGGCTTCGGCGGAGGCTGAGCTGGAACGGCTTCTGAAAGAGGGAATTATTGCGGAGCAGGAAAAAAAGGCGGTCAAGGCTTCAGAAATACAGGGCTTTCTTGACAGCGGTCTTTGTGAAAGAGCAAGAAGCGCGGGAAAGGTCACAAGAGAGTTTAAGATACTTACCACCGTTAACGGCACGGGGGCGGAAAATCACGAAAACGAGGACTTGTCT
This sequence comes from Oscillospiraceae bacterium, assembly GCA_014796735.1. Taxonomy (GTDB): domain Bacteria; phylum Bacillota; class Clostridia; order Oscillospirales; family Ruminococcaceae; genus Ruminiclostridium_E. The sequence goes on along the minus strand of JAAVIG010000066.1, from coordinate 23,835 downwards.
TTTATCCAAGGTATTGCGGATATGTTTTTTGAGGAAGAGGACGGTATAGTGCTGGCAGACTACAAAACAAACAAGAATGTTACCGAGGAGAAGCTTATAAACGAGTATAAAGGGCAGCTCTCGCTTTATAAAAAGGCGCTGGAGGAAATGTTGGGGACAAAGGTCAAGGAGTGCTTTCTGTACAGCTTCAGCTTGGGCAGGGCGATAAAAGTAGCAACCGAGCTTGTTTGACATTTACAACAAAATATGCTATACTTTTAAAATAACCTCATTGTACGAACGCGGGGAGAAATCCGTGAGGAAAGTCCGAGCATCACAGAGCGGGGTAGCTGCTAACGGCAGCCGAGGGCGACCTTAGGGCAAGTGCAACAGAGATATACCGCCGCAGCAATGCGGTAAGGGTGGAAAGGCGAGGTAAGAGCTCACCGGAGCGCGGGAGACCGCGCTGCCATGTAAACCCTACCCGATGCAACGCCAATTGGTACGGAGAACAACACGTCTGCTCGGCGTGCTCTGAAATAGGCGGCTTGACTCTGCGGGCGACCGCAGAGGTAGATAAATGTTCGTACTCGACAGAACTCGGCTTACAGATGAGGTTATTTTTGCGTTTTGACCGCTTTGGCGGATTTAATATAAAAATTATTTAAAAGCACTTGACAACCGTCACCCAAAATGATATAATATTTTCTGCGATTGATCCCTGACGGGTTGCTCCCCGTTTGGCTGAGAATACAGAAAAGGCGGTGACATGATGAAAGAAGGAATCCATCCCGATTACAAGCCCACAACCATTAAGTGCGCTTGCGGAAACGTGATCGAAACCCGTTCCACAAAGCAGGACATCAAGGTAGAAATCTGTTCCAAGTGCCACCCTTTCTTCACCGGTAAGCAGAAGCTTATCGACAGCGGCGGACGCGTTGATAAGTTCAATAAGAAATTCGGCTTAAAGAAGTAAGGCTAAAAGGGCTGCGGCGGGTAACCGAAAGGTTGCTTGCGGCAGCCCTGTTATTATGCCTGATTCCAAATCAAATAAAAATGTAATATTGCCGTGCGCCGCCTCATATAATTGAAGCAAGGACAAGACGCACGGCAATGCTGTTTTTATACCAATCCCTTTTTAAACTGACGTAATACCCACAGTTTAAAAAGGGATTGCACCCAAGACACTAATCCCACAGTTTTAAAAGGGATTAGTATTAAACAGGCACGGAGCCTGTTAAAAAAGCTGTTGCCCCGCCGTCGGAAAAGGAGAGGACGGGTAATAAATGCTGAAAAACAAGTCTTTAACCGAAAAGGACGAATTGGTGGAGGAAATGGAACGGCTGTCGGAGCTTATTCTCAGAAACGAGGAGGTTTTCAATATGACCACCGACGAGCAGTTAATAGAAGCCGTGATCTACGAGCAGAAAGCACTCAGACACCGTTTCGCGTATCTGCTGAAAACCGCCAAGGAAAAGGGGATAAAGGTTGATTACATAGACAGGATATAATACTAATCCCTTTTAAAACTGTTGGATTAGTGTTTCGGGTGCAATCCCTTTTTGAACTGTGGGTATTACGTCAGTTCAAAAAGGGATTGGTATAAAACCGTAAAATAGGGGCTTGGGCAAATATTTTTGCCCTCTAAAAGAAAGGACTTTTTAAAATGGACGCTGTTGTTTTGGTTTTGGGAATACTTGCCATGCTTTTGTTTATAAGGCTTTGCGCAAATCAGCGAAGACCTGTTAAGATAATGCTTGTAAATTCGCTCTTCGGTATTGCCGCCCTTGCTGCGGCGGCGGTGATAAGCGGGTTTATGGGGTGCGGTATCGCGGTGAATTACGCTACCGTATGGGTATCGGTCGCTTTGGGTATACCCGGGGTAATGGGAATTTTGACAGTAATGTTTTTGCTTTAGTTTTTTTCGTGTTCATTTTTTCTTCCTTTTTCGTCGGCGATGTGCCGGCGATTTTTTTTGCGCCGACAGATGCAGTAAAAAACTCCCTATCTCAACAAATTTGAAATATGGAGTTTTTTTACTGTCTTTCCGAGTTAACGAAAAAATTTACTTCTTTTTCTTCTTATATACGACTATTGCAGCCGCGCCCGCTGCCAAAAGAACAACAACTATCACGATACCGACAATAATACCCGTACTGTTTCCGCCGCCGTCCGTGTTATTTTCTTGGGTATCGGCGGTTGAAGCTGATTCCGCTTCGGTTGTTGAAACGGGGGTGGTTGAAGCCGTTGTAACGGGGGCGGCTTCGGTTGTTGAAGCGGGAGGAGCTTCGGTCGTTTCGGCGGTGGTATCGTCGGTAACGTCAAGGTTTTCGGTGGTTACGATATACTTGCTGAAATGGTTGGTTGTGAAGGTCAGAAAACCGTCGTTTTCCTTTGCGTTCATATTTGTGAAGCTTCCGTCGCCCTCATCGCGGTAAACGTTCACCGTCTTGCCCTTGAATTCCTCGGGAACGGGAAGGGAAACGGTCACATCGCCGTCGGGCTGTATTTCGCTGCCGTCCTTTGTAAAGCTGAGATCGTAAACGATCCTTGTGTCGGTGTTCTCATCAGCAACAGCAGCCGCAGTGAACTCTGCGCCCTCGGGAATTACCCCCGCCTCCGCCGAAACTGCGGTTTTTGTTTCGGGATCGGTGTGCTCAAAGGGCTTATTATCATCAATTGTTGTTACTTCGGCAGCTGTGATGGTTTCGGCTGCTGCTGAGGTGGTGACGGTGGGAGCTGTGGCGGCGGTGGTTGCCGGGGCTGCTGTGGTAGCAGCGGTGGTGACAACGGGAGCGGCAGTCGCAGCAGTGGTGACGGGAGCGGAGCCGGAGCTTTTCATGTTCTTAGCAAAAGTATCCGCATAAGAACCGGGAGGTGCAATGATAGTAACGTTAGTGCTGTATTCGAATGCGGTTTCATCGATTTCGGTCACACTGCTTGGAATGGTTATCGTAAGATTGTCGCATCGCGCAAAAGCACAACTTTCGATTTTAGTCACGCTATCGGGAAGAGTCAGCGTAAGATTTTTGCAACGCTCGAAAGTCGATACCAAAATTTCGGTAACGCCATTGGGAATATTTATATTTTTAAGACCCGATTGACGGAAAGCGTTCCAACCTATCGTTTTCACACTGTCGGGAAGAGTTATTTCCATAAGACTTTCACAGAAATAAAAGGCATTATAACCAATCTCAGTCACACTATTGGGGATAGTTATATTTTTAATACCCGAGCTGCTGAAGGCAGAATCCATAATTTTGGTCACGCCGTTGGGAATAGTTATGTCCGTAAGACTTGTACAGCTGTTGAAAAGATCCAAATTAATCTCGGTCAGTCCGTTTGGAAGAGTTACGTTTTTCAGACTTGAACAATTCCAGAATGCACCTTTGTCGATCTCGGTTACACTATCGGGAATAACAATGCTTGCAAGACTTGAACAATCAAAGAATGCATTTCCACCGATTTTGGTTATGTTATCCGGAATGGTTACGTTTGTAAGGCTTGAACAGCCAAAAAACATTCCGTACGGTATCTCGTCAGTGTAGTAGCCGGCGCCGATAGGAATATTTGCGCTTTTAAGATTCTCGCAGCATAAAAAAATATCTATTCCCATCCCTACTACATCATCCGGAATTTTCACACTTGTAATTTTTGTGCAATAAGCAAAAGATTTATCATCAATACTAAGAAGGTAAAGGTTATCGGGAATAATTATATCTCCTTTTTTGTTCATTGGACAACGTAATAGCTCCCATCCAAAATCCCAATCACCCCTATACAATATTCCGTCAATAGACATAAATTCTTCGTTGTCGGCGTCAACATTTATGCTTTCAAGATTGTCACAGTCGTCAAATCTTGTTGAAATATATGCAACACTGGCAGGGATAGTTATACTTATAAGCTTTGAACATTTATCAAAAGCTTCTCCGCCGATTTCGGTCACGCCCTCCGGAATAACCGCATTTGTCACATTTTCCGAAACATCTACCAGCACTCCGTTCTCGATCAGAAAACCGTTTGCATCATACCCTGCCGCGCTTGCCTTAACCAACAAGAGGTCGGGCATTACCTCGTTCATTGGCGTAAAAACTGTAAATACCGTCGCTGCGGCTGCCGCGGCAATTATTTTCTTTATTTTCATATTGTCCTCCGCAATTTGATTTTAATTAAAAAAGTTATTTTTTGACAAGGAAAAAACAAAAAAGTCTTACAGAATTTTTTCACCCTATAAGACCTTTTTGCGTTAAGGAATTTCCATGAATATTAAATGAAATCAGCTAAAAATTATTTTCTCTTTCTGCCGATAACAACAGCGCCTGCCGCGATTACGGCAACGGCCGCGAAAACAGCAACTCCCTCAGCGCCTGTGTCGGCGTTGCCCTTGTCGGAATTTGCCGCGCCGGTATTGCCTGTATTGGAGCTTGCCGCATCGGTATTGTTTGTATCGGAAGAAGCAGAAGCCTGATCGTTAGTCTGAGAAGCTGTGCTTTCGGAAGACGCGGGAGCCGCTTCTGCGCTTAATGCCGCTAAAATATATCCGTCGGGAGTTGAGAAACGGAAAAGATTTTCAGCTACAGTAGTACAGCCATCAGCGTCGATCTTCTCGGAAACCTGATTCATGTTTCTGTCTACAAGCCAGCCCTTGCCGTCCTGAACAACAGGAGCATATGCACCGTCACCGATAAAGTTGCTTGCGTCGTCAAACTTTGCAAGTTCATTGCCTGCGCTGTCGATAAATCCCCAGAACCAGTTATCATCTTCACTTGCATTTACAAGATAGATTTTGCCGTCGTCCCCTGTGCTTATTGAGGCAGAATCATATTTCTTTGACACTTCTTTTCCCTCTCCGGTGATGTCAACCACCATGTAGTTGCCGCCGGATCTCGCGGGAACTCTTTCGGCAACAATAGCCTGATTGCCGTATACTCCCGTTACACTGTAAATATAATCGGAAGTGTAATTCAGTCCGGTCAGATTATGTACGTTTCCGTCAGTAGTGCGAATGTGCAGGCAGTCTTCAGCCCACCATGCAACGTAGTTATCCGCGTAACCGACGATCAAGTTGTCAAACGTACCGTCGTAAAAGGTTTCTTTTGCGGTGTAAATCCTGTCAAGGCTGCCGTCCTTCTTTATTCCGTACAGATCATAATCTGCAGTGTTGTCCTCGCTCCAGTATTCGTCGGGATTTACTACGTTTACCGAACCGGATACTTTCCATTCTATATAACCGACATACTCACCGTCGCCGTGAGCGGGGCATACCCGATAGTAATACTGTTCGTCATCAAATGCTTGTGTGTAGGTCAGGCTGTATTTCGTTACTGCGCCGTCGGGGGCTGCAACGGAATATGTCAATACGCCGCTGTCATAATCAAAGTCGCTTCCAAGGCTATAACCGTCGCTTCTGGTAACCTCTCCCCTGCCGGGGTATTCATAAACCTCAGACCATTCACCGCTGTCCTTGTTAACATTAAACAGATGAGTATTGTCGCCGATAAATGTAAGATAGAAGCTGTCATTCAGTATGCCTGAGCTAAAGTAGAGCTCACCGATATCAGCGCCTGCTTCTATGGTCTTATACTCCAGATTGCCCGTTGAGATCCACTGCGCAACCTCGTCGTTTCCGATATGGATAATTTTGAATGCGGACGGATCATAACTTTTATACAAGGCAAAATACCCGTCTCCCAAGCGGTAGTAGCTATTATCCCCGAACACATCGCTATACGAGGTCGTAACCAGCTTATTTTCCGCAGCGCTTGCCGTAAACGTCAGGCAAGACGCTGTTACAGCTGCGGCAATTATTCCCGCCGCCGTTTTTTTGAACTTCATAATATTACCTCCAAATTTTTTTCGTCTGAAAAAATTATTTTTTGTCATTTTTCGACAACAACATTATAGCGGATTTTCCGCTAAAAGTCAATACCTATATCAGAAAAATGTATAATTGAATTGGGTGATGTATAATGACGACTCATTACAAGCGAATACGCGATCTTCGCGAGGACAGCGACCTTAAACAGCGCGAGCTTGCCGAAATACTCGGCTGCAGTCAGCGCGTATACAGCAACTACGAACGCGGCGACCTTGATATACCGACCGAGGTGCTTATAAAATTAGCGCGGCATTACGGCACAAGTGTGGACTATATCCTTGGTCTTACCGACAGCAAGATCCCATACAAAAAATAGTGGGCTGTAAAAAAACTCAACCAAAATGTAACCCGTCAAAACCAAGATAAAATAAAGTTTTGACGGGTATATTTTATTGAGAAAGATGTTAACGCCCGAAGCGGCGGCTTTCCTGCTTCTTTGTGAGTTGTAACCGATCACTTTTTGGGGCTTTGCCCCAAACCCCACTTCCTTTTTGCAATGCAAAAAGGAAGCGAAAAAAACATTTGAGGCTTCGCCGCTTTTATTTTTTAGTTTTTTTCAGCCCCCTTATTTTCCTTACACCTTTTTGACCTCCGCTCCCTTATAAAAATACTCCAAGATTTCCTCCGCCGTTTTCCCCTCCTTCGCCATTTCATTGGCAGTATATTGACTCATACCCGCCCCATGCCCGTACCCCTTGGTGATAACGGTAAAGGAAACCTTATTCCATATTATCTCAAAGGCGGTGGAGCGCAGCTTTAATATACGCCACAGATCGCCGCCGCTTAAGGTCTTCCCCCCTACCTTCGCGGAAATAACATAGCCGTATTCGTCCCTTATGGTATCGGAGAACCAAAGGGAGTAGTCAAGAGGCATTTCTATGGCAGGGTCATATTTAAGCAGTCTGTCCCGCACAGTATCGGCGGTCATCTCGTTTTCGGCGCGGAAGTTCTTGTATTCGCTGTCCTTTGTACACTCTGCACGCGCAAGATACGGCAGGGAAATATCCCATATGTAGTCGGGGTGAGCCGTCGCGCCCGCCGAAACGGAACAGTAAACGCTGTATATTGGCTTGTTGTCGTAATATATCCCGTGAGACGCGCCGTAGCTTGCCGCTTCTTTTACTTTGGGAAGATATTTTTCGTAGCTGTCGCCGTAGTATTCCTTGGCCTTTGCGGGGGTAAAATAAGGCTGACAAAGAGAGGTGCTGTCGGACAGCTCAACGCCGTCGCCGCAAAGCCGCAACGCATAGGTGTAGGCGGCGGCAGCCTGCGCTTTCAGAGCTTCCTCCTCGTAAGAAACGTCAATTTGCGCAAAAAGACAGCCCGTTAAGTACTCCTCCGCCGAAACGGTAATAGTGCTCCCGCTTTCTGTAAGGGTCAGAGTAAATTCCTTTTGCCCTTTTGAGGGAAAGCTGTTTCCGAAAGCAAGACCGAACAGCTTGGGAGTAAATAATATCATTACCGCCGCCGCGGCAGCCGCCGCAATATACTTTTTCATTTGTGAACCGCCTTTCCTGTGTTTTTTTAAAAACGAAGTATATTTTGTCAATATAAAATTGACCAAATTTTTACCCATGAAATTATTGACTAAACCGCAATAATGTATTATAATAAAAACGTACGTACTTTTCGGACATAAGATCGCGGTACGTCAATATCCAATACAATTATATGAGCTTGTACGGATTATAGAACAAATATAAATATTCGGCTTATCTGTAAAAACGTGAAAGGAGAACTGCTTTAGTACTATAAAAAATAAAGCAGGGTATAATTATATGGAAAAAACAACAAAGCTTCTTCCCACAGCCTCGGTATGCGCCGTTGTGATTGCGGTGATATTCAGAGTGTTTCAGCTTTTGGTTACGGTGGATTACAATGAAATGGGCTTTTACAGCGCCGACGCGGGCTTTTTATCCACATGGGGCTTATACGTTTTTCTTGTGATAGCCGCCGCGGTGTTTATAGCCGCCGCCGTGAAGGACAACAAGAGCATGAACACCGCCTTTCTTTGCAATAAAGACTCCCTTACGCCAAAACAGACCGCCGTTCTCGGCATAAGCTTTTTGGTAGGGGCCTGTCTTAAATTCTATGTGCTTGTCTTTAACTTCAAGGGCATCGGACTGGACTTTTTAGGCGAGGGCGTTATCTTCCTTGTGTTTGCGGCAATAGGCTTTGTGCTTTTGGGAAGCCGTAAGATAAAGGCGGGTATAGGCTATCTTATGCTGATAATAAGCATAAGCTACACCCTTAAGGCCGCCGCGCTGTTTATGCAGGACACTATCATAACAAGAGTGAGCGACGAGCTTATTCTGCTGCTTTCCTATGTGTCGGCGGTGTTCTTCTTCCTCTCTCTCGGAAGATTTATTTCCACCAACGAGGGAAAGGGTACGCGCCATAAGCTGCTGATCTTTTCCGCCGTCTCCGCCTGTCTTTCCTCCTGCGCGTCCCTTGCGGGCTGTATTGCTTATCTGATAGACAGCGAGTATATGAAGGATCATACGGATATTCACCCCGTTTCGGAAATAGGTGTAATAATACTTGCTTTCGCCGTTTTATTCGTACTTTACGGCAAAAAGGCGGAGACAGATACGGATAACGAGAATGATGAAAATAAAAAGACTGATGAAAACGCTGCCGACGAAATGCCGTCCGTATAATGATCGAAAAACCGAGGTCCCCCGCTTCCGCGGAAATGGTCGCATGCGGCTTTTTGGAAAGACCGCCGCGGCTTTTGCCATCACCGTTTCGATCTGCGGCTCATTAAGCGGCTGCACCATATTCGACGGCTCTCTGGAATCGCTTTTATATCCTCCCAAGCTTACCGAAACGCAGACCGCAATATACAATGCCCTTATTTTAAGCACGGGAGAACAGATAGACCTTGTGTACCCCGCGGGGGGAGAGTACAGGAGCGCGTTTGTGCTGTACGATCTTGACGACGAGAAAACGGACGAGGCTATCGTGTTTTATCGGGAAAAAACGCCCACGGACAGCGGCGAAAGCGGACTGAGAATGAATTTTCTGGATCAGACCGACAGCGGCTGGGCTTCGGTAACGGACAGACCCGTTGCGGGTACCAAGATAGAAAGCGTAAACTTTTATAACTTTAACGAAGATGTGACTATTGCCGTTTCCTGTTCGGTGCTGGCGCAGACCGAAAAATCCCTCAGCCTGCTCAAATATTCCGACGGACGGGCGGAGGAGCAGTTCAAGACCTCTTTCAGCTTTTTGGAAGCCTCGGATATGGACGACGACGGCTTTGACGAGCTGTTTTACGTAAACTTCGACACCGTTATGGGGTACAGCCACGCGCGTATTTTGGGAATAAGAGAGGGGCAGGAAGACCCTGTTCCCGAGGTACTGTCCGCAGTGCCACTGTACCGCGACGTGTCCTCGGTGCAAAGAGTGAACAGGCAAAGGTTAAACGATAATGAAAGCCTTCTGTTTATAGACTACTCAAAGGGCGATAACGCTTACGGCACGCAGATATTATTAAGCTATAAGAATAATCTGACCGAGGTCATTTCGGAAGGTCTCGGACGAAGAGCCAATTCAAATACACCGCTGCTTTACAGCACGGATATAGACGGAGACGGGCGTATAGAGGCACCCGTGACTGTGGCGCTTTTGGGCTACGAAAACCGCACCGTTCCCGAGCAGCTTTATTCGGTCGAATGGTACTATGCAGATGAAAATAACAGCAATACCATTACAAAAAAATTCACCACCTATGTAAGCACGGGAGGAGAGTATTTCTTTTATATCCCCGTGCGGTGGCAGGGACTTGTTACCGTGGAAAAAAGCGGCGGAACGGTGAGCTTTGTGAAATATGACGAGGGCAGCCTTGTCCTGCTTTCGATATGCGTTTCGGAAACAAGACCCGAAGGAGCGGGCTGGACACGCTTCGGCGACGGAAACATTTTTGTAAAAGGGTCGGAAAGCGACGATCCGATGGTTCTGACCGAGGACGAGTTAAGAAACTGCCTGATCTTTTTCTGAAAATTTCGAATAACCCTCTTTTTGATTTTTTTCGATGACAAGTGCTGTAAGCTTGGCGGCCGGTACGGCGATGATAGAATTTCGAAAGGAAAGAATGCTATGGCAGCAAAAAAAGTATTGGTATGCGAAGACGAAGACGCTATACGCGATTTTGTAATAATCAACCTTCAGCGGGCGGGCTGCGAGGTGACGGGCGTAAGCTGCGGGGAAGACGCTCTGGCGGAATTTGAAAAGGGCGGCTTTTCGGTGGTCATACTTGACATAATGATGCCCGGGATAAGCGGATTGGACGCCTGCCGTGCGATACGCGAAAAGGACAGTAAAATAGGAATTATAATGCTTACCGCCAAAAGTCAGGAGACCGACAAGGTGGAGGGGCTTACAAGCGGTGCGGACGACTATATCACAAAGCCCTTTTCTCCCTCGGAGTTAGTGGCGAGAGTCGATGCGGTGTACAGACGCATAAGCTCGTATGAACGTTCGGGAAACAGCAAGATATTGACCACGGGGCCTTTCTCTTTGGACACGCAAAGCAGAAGCGTCAAGAAAAACGGCTTGGATATAGAGCTTACACAGATCGAATACGGTCTGCTGGAATACTTTATACAAAATTCGGGAATAGCCTTAGACAGAAACACTATTTTGCGCAAGGTGTGGCACGACGAATTTTTCAGCGACGACAAAATAGTGGACGTAAACGTAAGACGGCTGAGAATGAAGATAGAGGACGATCCGTCGTCGCCTGCATTTATACAGACGGTGTGGGGATACGGGTATAAGTGGACTCTTTAAGAAGGTAAAGCAAAGTGGCGGCAAAACGAAAAAGCATAGCGACCCGCTGGTTTATAAACAGCTTCGGCATAATAGCGGTAATAATGCTTGCCGTAACGGTGGGCGTGTATTTATTTTCGCAGAATTACTACTATAATTCGGTAAGCCAGTACCTGCGCTCCGAAGCCAACGTTATCTGGGGAGTGCTTACAAGATTTTACGAGAACTCCTCCTCCGACTACTCCGAGGAGATACGCTCCACCGTAGAGAACTTTGACAAAAAGGATATTATGGAGCTTATGGCGATAGACAGCAGAGGGAATATCGCCATTTCCAGCAGCGGCTTTTCCCCCGACGTGGAACAGGAAATGCCCGACTATATCGCGGCGGTAAACAGCCCCGACGGTATAGGCGAGTATGTGGGGAGCCTTAACCGAAGCTCGGTAAGCGAAAGGTACATGGCGGTATCGGTCATACTGAGCCTTGACCCCGGCAGCAGGGGGTACAGTGCCATAAGGGTAATGACCAGTCTTGAGGGCGTTGAAAATCAGCTTATGCAGCTAAGCCTTTTAACCGCGACGGCGGGGCTGTTTGTGCTGGTGCTGGTGCTGATAACGGGGTTTTACTTTGTAAGATCCATAATCACGCCTATAAGAAAAATGGTCGGCTCCGCAAGACAGCTTGCAAAGGGCAATTTTTCCGAGCATATAACCTTTAAGCGGGACGATGAGATAGGCGAGCTGTGCAGAGCGTTCAACTATATGGCGGACGAGCTTGCCAACAGCGAAAAAATAAAAAACGACTTTATAAGCTCCGTATCTCATGAGCTGAGGACGCCTTTGACCGCGATAAAGGGCTGGAGCGAGACCATTCTGGAAATGAGAGACGCGGAAACCCTTATAAAGGGCATGAGGGTAATAACCACCGAGACGGAACGGCTGTCCGCAATGGTGGAGGAGCTGCTGGACTTTTCGCGTATACAGAACAACCGCCTTATACTTCAGCAGGCAAATACCGATATATTGGCGGAGCTTGCGGACGCGGTTCTGATATATACCGAAAGAGCTGCGAAAAACAATATCATTATAAATTATCATGAGCCCGAGGGCGTGGCGATGATATTCGGAGACAAAAACAGGCTGAGACAGGTGTTTTCCAATATTATCGACAACGCGATAAAATATATAGGAAAAGACGGCGTTGTTAATGTGGATGCCGTTCTGAAAGAAAATTCGGTGGAGATCAAGGTGGCGGATAACGGCTGCGGTATAAGCAAGGAGGATCTGCCTAAGGTCAAGAACAGGTTTTATAAGGCTAATAATACGGTCAGAGGTTCGGGTATAGGACTGGCGGTCGCAGATGAGCTGGTCGCACTGCATTCGGGGAAGCTGGAGATAGAAAGTGTGCAGGGCGAGGGGACTACCGTTACTATTACGCTGCCGACGATACAGAAAAAGGCGGAATGACCGTAAAGAAAGGAACAAAAGAAGCATGGCAAAAAGAGAAAAACCGATACGCCGCACCTCCGTGGGAGGACAGGCACTGATAGAGGGCATAATGATGCGGGGACCCAGCCGCTCCGCGATGGCGGTGCGCACCAAGGATGGCAAAATACAGGTGGAAACGGAGGAGCTGCCCGAAAAGAAATGGTATCAGAAATGCCCGTTTGTAAGAGGAATTTTCAATTTTGTCCTTCAGCTTAAGGATGGAATGAAATACATGAATAAATCAATGGAACAGTCGGGCTATCTGGACGATGAGGACGAGGAGCCGTCAAAGCTTGAAAAATGGCTTGAGGAAAAAATGGGGAAAAGCGTGCTCTCCGTGATCACGGTTTTGGGCACGGTCATAGGAGTAGGACTTGCGGTGGTTTTGTTTGTACTTGTGCCCACATGGCTTTTTACCGCGCTGCAGACCGCTTTCGCAGATACCGATATTTCCCCCTTCCGCTCTCTTTTTGAGGGAATTCTGAAAATCATTATTTACATTGCCTATCTGTGGCTCACATCGCTGATGAAGGACATTCGCCGCGTCTACGAATATCACGGCGCGGAGCATAAAACAATAGCGACATATGAAGCGGGAGAAGAATTGACTGTGGAAAACGTAAGAAAGCATATCCGATTCCACCCCCGCTGCGGAACAAGCTTTATATTTCTGGTTCTGGCGGTAAGTATTTTGGTAACAACATTAGTGCCGATAAACAGCGAGCAGTTCGTTATATGGTTCGGAATAAGCAAATTTACCGCCGACCTTATGAGAGGCGCGTGTAAAATTCTTTTGCTGCCCTTTATAGTGGGTATAAGCTACGAGATAATAAAGATCGCCGGCAGATACGATAATGTGGTCACAAGAATAATATCCGCTCCGGGACTTGCAATACAACGACTTACTACAAAAGAGCCCGACGACGGACAGATCGAGTGCGCGATAGCCGCGATCACTCCCGTACTGCCAAAGGAGGACGAGGAAGACAAATGGTAAGCTTGCTGCTTAAAAAGCAGGTGCGGACGATTCTGGAACAGCACGGCAGTGACTCCGCCGCATTTGAAACGGAGCAAATTCTTAAATGGGCAACGGGATTTGACCGTCTTACTTTAACTCCCGACAGCGAGATCGACGATGAAAAAGCTAAAACGGCAATTGACGCGGCAAAACGAAGGGTAAAGGGAGAGCCGCTTCAATACATATTGGGCGAATGGGACTTTTTCGGACTTACCTTCCATGTGGGTGAGGGGGTATTGATCCCAAGACCCGAGACGGAGCTGCTTGTGGAAAAGACTTTGGAGGAGTTAAAAAATGGCGGTACGGTAATAGACCTGTGTTCGGGCAGCGGCTGTATTCCCATTGCTGTCTCAAAAAAATCGGGTGCAAGCTGCTATGGTATTGAGATAAGCGAAAAAGCGCTTGAATATTTCAAGGAAAATATTATCCTTAATAATGTGGAGGACAGCGTCACGCCGCTGTGCGGAGACGTTTTAAACCCAAGCGATACCCTTCTGGAAAGACTGCCCGAAAAATGCGATATAATAACCGCAAATCCCCCTTATCTTACGGCGGATGACATGCGGGAGCTGCAAAAAGAGGTACGGCATGAGCCGGAGATAGCTCTTTTCGGCGGCACCGACGGACTGGATTTCTACCGCGTGATTTTCGGCAAGTGGAAAAAAAGGCTTGCGGAAAATGGCGAATTTATTGTGGAAACGGGCGATCATCAGGCGGAAGCGATTCGGGAGATTATGGAAAAAGAGGGCTTTTCATGCGAGATAATCAATGATTATAATAAGATCGGACGTTTTGTGTTCGGCAAATTAGCAAGCTAAAAATAACATTCAGAAAGGTGAATACATATGGCAAAATCATCAAACGCCCCTAAAAAGGTCTTCGTAAAGGCCACCACCCCCGAGGAAAAAAAGAAGGCCTTGGACTCGGCGATCGCTTATATCGTCAAGCAGTTCGGCGAAGGCTCGGTCATGATAATGGGCAACCAGAAATCAAAGCTTAACGTTGAAGCTATCTCCACAGGCTCGCTGGGACTTGACCTTGCCTTGGGCATCGGCGGACTTCCCAAGGGCAGAATAGTGGAAATATACGGTCCCGAATCGGGCGGTAAAACCACCGTTTCGCTCCACGCTATCGCGGAGGTTCAGAAAAAGGGCGGTATGGCGGCGTTTATTGACGTTGAACATGCCCTTGACCCCATTTACGCAAGACAGTTAGGCGTTGACGTGGATCAGCTTATAGTATCGCAGCCCGACACAGGCGAACAGGCGCTTGAAATAATCGAAGCCTTGGTTCGTTCGGGCGCTTTGGACATAGTTGTTTTGGACTCGGTAGCCGCAATGGTAACAAGAGCGGAAATAGACGGCGAAATGGGCGACAGCTTTGTGGGCGTTCAGGCAAGACTTATGTCCGCAGCCATGAGAAAGCTTACCGCCGTTATCTCCAAGTCGGACACCGTAGCGGTATTTATAAACCAAGTACGCGAAAAGATCGGCGTAATGTACGGCAATCCCGAGACTACCCCCGGCGGACGCGCGCTGAAATTCTACGCATCCGTAAGAATAGAGGTAAGAAGAGGGGAACCCATTAAAGAGGGAGATAAAATATTGGGCTCCCGTACGAAATGCAAGGTAGTTAAAAACAAGGTAGCACCGCCCTTTAAATCCTGCGAATTTGATATGATCTACGGCGAGGGCATAAGCAAAATGGGCGAGATCATAGATATGGGCGTTGAGCTTAAGATAATCAAAAAGTCCGGCTCATGGTTCAGCTACAACGACATGAAAATAGGTCAGGGCAGGGAAAGCGTTAAAAAATGGCTTACCGAAAACGAGGATATACGCACCGAGGTAGAGGGAAAGATACGCGAGCAGGCGGACGCTTTGTTTAAGACACTGTTAAGCGGCGGCGCGGACGATGAAAATTCCGAAGACGGTACCGCGCAGGAGGCTCCGGACGAAGCTGCCCAGGATACTCCCGAAAGCGAAGATACAACCGCGAAAAAATCTTCCTCAAAAAGCGGAAGCAAAAAGTCCAAGAAGGCTGTCGTTATCGAAGCGGAGGAGGATTTTGAGGAGTTTTCCATTGACGAGATCGACGGGGATTAATACTAATCCAGTTTTAAACTGTGGGATTGGTATAACGGCTAAATTGAAACAGTAAATTAAGGCATGGATTTTTATGAGCTTGTTTGACGAAGAAGAAAAAGAGATAGAATACAGCTCCGAATACAACAGAGCGAGAAAAAGAGCGATGTATCTTTTGGGCAGCCGCGACTATTCGGCAGCGTGCTTAAAGGAAAAGCTGCTTAACAACTATTCCGAGGAGACCGCCGAACGCGTCATTGAGGACATGAAAAGATACGGCTTTATCAATGACGGGGAATATGCAAGAAAGCTGGCGGCTTCGCTTATCAAAGGGAAAAAGTACGGAGTGTACCGCGCTAAATCGGAAATGAAGCGTAAAGGGATAGACGAATCCACTGCCGAGGAAGCTTTGTCCGTTTACGAAAAAGAGGACTATTCCGAACAGCTTGTGGCGCTTATCCAAAAAAAGTACGACGACAAAATTCAGGACAGAGACGATCGAAGACGTACCGTTTCAGCGCTTGTCAGAAGAGGCTACGGCTTTTCCGAGATAAAAGAGGCTATCCTGACGGTGCTGGAGGAGCAGGCTGAAGAGGAAGAGGAAGATATCGACTAAGCACGGAAAAACCGATAAATCGAATAAGTTATTTTCGGATAAGCCCAAATAAAAACGCCGGGAAAATCCGTAATATGGTATTTTCCCTTGACATGGCACGGAAATTGTGTTAAAATGCAAAAAGTGTTATACTAAAAAAAGGATAAGTTTGAAAGAACTTGAAAAAATGGGTTCTTTCGAACCCGTCGTGTTGGTACTTTTGTACCAACACTCCTCAAGTGGAAAGGCAGATCATAAAAATGAAAGAAATTAAAGTAGGAATGGTCTCCTTAGGCTGTCCCAAAAACCAGTGCGACGCCGAGATAATGATGGACAAGATACGCAAAGCAGGCTTTAAGCTTGTGGAAGAAGCGGGGCTTGCCGACGTGGTGGTAATAAATACCTGCGGTTTTATCCAGTCGGCAAAGGAAGAAGCAATCGAAGAGATAATGGAAGCCATAAACCGCAAGGCGGACGGAATAAACAAGAAAATCATTGTCACAGGCTGTCTCGCTCAGCGTTACCCGCAGCAAATGAACGAGGAATTTCCCGAAATAGACGGCGTTCTGGGTCTGGGGCACAACGGCGATATAGTTAAGGCGATAAATAAGGTTTTAGCCGACAAAAGAGTTATATTAAACAGCCCTCTCGGTGAATATAATATCGAGGGAGACAGGCTGCTGTCCACAATGCCCCATTACGCTTATTTAAGAATAGCGGACGGGTGCAGCAACCGCTGCTCCTACTGCGCTATACCTTACATAAGGGGCGATTTCCGCAGCAGACCTATGGAAAATGTGGTAAAAGAAGCGCAGCGTCTTGCCGAGCGCGGAGTCAAAGAGCTTGTGGTCATCGCGCAGGATACCACCCGCTACGGCTTGGATCTTTACGGCGAGCTGAAGCTTCCGGAGCTGCTGGATAAAATATGCGAAATAGACGGTATAAAGTGGATACGCCTTTTGTACTGCTATCCCGAAAGAATTACCGATAAGCTGATAGACACTATGGCTAAGCAGGAAAAGATACTGCCTTACATAGACGTTCCCATTCAGCACTGTAACCGCGACATTTTAAAGGCAATGAACCGCACGGGCGATGAACAAAGCCTTTGGGATCTTTTCGCAAAGCTGAGGAACAAAATTCCCGGAATCGTTTTGCGCACTACACTTATAACAGGCTTCCCCGGGGAAACGGAGGAGCAGTTTACGGAGCTGGCGGAATTTGTGAACAGCGTAAGATTTGAGCATTTAGGATGCTTTGCCTACTCCGCCGAGGACGGAACTCCCGCCGCGGAGATGCCTAATCAGGTGCCGAAATCGGAAAAGGAGCACCGCGCCGAGATAATCAACGAGCAGCAGGAGGTGCGGGTAAGCGATTTCTGCTCCGAACAGACGGGCAAGGTATACGAAACGGTGGTAGAGGGCTACGACCGCTACTTTGAGATGTACTTCGGAAGAAACTATATGCTGGCTCCCGAGATAGACGGAATGATTTATTTTAAGGGCAAGGGACTTAAAACGGGCGAATTTGTCAACGTTGAAATTACCGACTCGGTAGAAAACAATCTGATAGGAAAAACTCTGTAAAAAAGGAGAATCGACGTGAACCTTCCCAATAAGCTGACGATAGCAAGAACGGTAGCCGTACCGTTTTATGTGGTATTTATGATAGTGACGGACATACCCTTTAACTATCTTTGGGCGCTTATCATCTTTATTGCCGCTTCCATTACCGATATGATAGACGGCAAGATAGCAAGAAAAAGAGGGCTTGTTACCAACTTAGGAAAATTTTTGGACCCTCTTGCCGATAAAATACTGGTGTCATCCGCTTTGATCTGTATGGTAGAATTAAAGTGGACTTACTCGTTTCTGGTAATTATAATTATCGCCAGAGAGTTTATCGTTTCCGCACTGCGCTTGGTCGCGGCGGGAAATAAGGAGCATATAGTGATCGCCGCGGGAATATGGGGTAAGGTAAAAACCGCCGTTACTATGGTGTCCATATGCCTGATAACGGGTATGCATATTTTTACGGAAAATATTATACTGTTGAGCCAAGATTTTCCCGTGGGGATAATTTCGGACTTGCTTATGGTTTTGAGTACGGTGCTTACTATCATAAGCGGCATAGGATATGTGTCGAGCTATTGGAAACTGCTGACGGACAGCGAAAGATAATAAATAAAGGGGCTGATTTTTTTACAGCCCCTTTTTGGTTTGACGGTTGAAATTGTTTTATTTCGGAGGTATAACGGAAGGGTGAGCGGTAAGCGGCGTTGAGCGGCGGAGCCGCTTGCATAAGCAAGCTGAAATGCGTCAGCATTTCAAAATTTCCGACGCAGGAGAAAATTTGGCTCCGCCCCGGCTGTAGGGCAGTTAATGAAAAAGGAGCAGCTGTACGGGATAGGGCGGTACGGCTTGATTGGGTGAACAAGCATTATCATACATTGTACCGACTAATGGGAGCAGCCAACGTTACTAATTGAAGCACACGATCATAAGGAATCAACCGAAATTTCAATCAGAACTTCCGCCCGCACTGCTTACAGAAAGCCGCCTCTATAATATTGGCGGTACCGCAGGCCGTACAAAACTTTTGCTTAACGGAAGCGGAGCTCGGCTCGGCGCGATCTTCGGCAAATGCGGAAACAAGAGGCTTCAAAATGGGAGTGTTAACGGGAGCGCTTATAGAATGCTGCCCGGGCACGGCGGCGGGCCTGTCCTCGGAATCGGCCGCAGGAGCCGTTTCGGGCTCGGGAGCGGCTTCGAAAGTCGTTTCGGATACCGAAAGAGGCGTGGAATTTATCTCTTCTTCAGCTTGGATTTCCTCGGCATCGTCGGCGGGTACCGACGGGGCAGCGGATTCGGCTGCGGGTGCGGATTCGGGCTTCCCATTTTGCTGCGGGGGCGGCTGCACGGGCTGAAGCGGCGGCTGTCCGTAATAAGGACGGGGGCACGGTCTTTCGGGTATAGCGGCCGCAAAGTAAGTCCACACGATAAAGGTAATATAACCGATAGCCGTTAACTCAAATATCGAGAAAACAAAGCTTATCACAAAGCCCACAGGAAAAAACGCATTGCGGTCCGGCACCGCGAAATTTGCGATACTGCCGATAAAGCAGACCAATTTAAACAGCGACAGAACCGACAGAGATACTGCAAGGGGAAGCGCGCTCTTTTTTGAGAGGGCAAAAAATCCGAATATCAGGGAAATATAGCCGAAAACAATATCAAAATAGTTTAAGGACATAGACAGTATTGTAAGCAAAGCGGAAACGCCTGTTATTATGTAGGAAATAATATCGGCGTTTCTTTCAATGACCGCCAAAACGGGATTTGTTCTCATAACGGCGGATATTTTATCTCCGAGAGCGTTTATTGCGTCCGCTTTCCGTTTCTTTTCCGCCGCAAAATCAGTATACGGTCTTTGAGAGGGAATATATGTTGGCGAAGGCGGATTTTGCTGCTGCGGCTGTCGGCCATGTTGGTTGTTCATACCTTGCTTCCTTTCTGAACAAGCTTGCTGTTTGAAATGTTCTCGGAATTTCGCCAAAGGGTAAAAACCCTTGTTTCTCGTCTGTTTGAATGTAATATATTTTAGTACAATTATACTATTTTTGCCCTTTATTGTCAATTATATTGGTTGATTTTATATTTAAATAAGTTAAATTTATGAAAATATTAAAAAAAGGCTTAACATTTTGGCGAAAGTGTGGTATACTAAAACCGTTAATAATCGGATAGTATGTTTGATTGCGGCAGACTATGTCCGCTCGTCAACAACACTAATCCCTTTTTGAACTGTGGGTATTACGTCAGGTTAAAATAGGATTGGTATAATCGGCTTACAGCAGTAACTTTATCAGGTGATTTATATGAACAACGACAAAAAAGTAAAATACGTAAAAATAGGCGACGAGCCCGTTTCTCCGGCTAAAAAGAAGAAAAGGCACAGAGGCGCAGTCATCGAGCCCGAAAAAATAACCGTTGGTCAGGTAATCGCAAAGGGATTCGGCATAATAGGCACTACCATAGCCGCTATGCTTTTGGCGATAATAATCGCGATATGTATTATTATCACAGGACTTGCTCTTTATGTAACTCAGTTTGCGGAAACCGACTTTGACGTAAGCCTGGAGGACGCGGAGCTTAACTCCTCAACATTTCTTTACGCCTATGACGCGGAAGGCAACGAGATACAGCTAAAGCAGTTAAGCACCGACCAGAACCGTGTGCTTATCGATATAGACGATCTGCCGCAGCATGTTATAAACGCGTTTATTTCGGTTGAGGACGCGCGTTTTACGGAACATGACGGCGTTGACTGGAAAAGAACGGTTGCCGTAACGGTTCAAATGGTATTGAGCGGCGGCACCGACGGCGGTTCCACTATAACCCAGCAGCTTGTAAGAGATATTACGGGCGACAAGGAGGTCACTATCGGGCGTAAGCTCAGAGAGGTGTTCAGAGCCTTGGAGCTGGAAAAAAAGTATACCAAAAAAGAAATTCTGGAAAGCTACCTTAACCGTATCGGCTTTGGCGGCACTTCCTACGGTATCGCCTCGGCGTCGATAAGATACTTTGACAAAGCCCCCTCGGACCTTACAATTGCGGAAGCGGCGCTCCTGGCCGGAATAGTGCGCTCGCCAACCTTTATGAATCCTTACTACGACCTTGAGGAGGCTAAGAAGAGACAGACGTACGCGCTGAGTAAAATGTACGAGTACGGATATATTTCCACAAAGGAATATCAGGACGCCTTAACGGAAAAGGTAAGATTCCGCCTGCCCGTAAAGGGAGATTACTTCGGCTATGTTGACGAGCGCTACAACGAATATTACGGTATTCAGGACGAAAACGAAGACGGCAATGACGATCTTTACTACGAAAACGTTTCGTGGGAGGAATTGGGCATCGAAGAGGCCGACTCTTACACACCCTACAAGTGGAACGGAAACTATACCGTAAGCCAGAACTGGTATGTTGACGCCGCTATCAAGCAGATAATAAGAGACTTGGCGGAGCTCAGGGGTATTACCTCGGACGCTGCGGAGGAGCTGTTTTACAAGGGCGGCTTCAAAGCGTATTTAAACATGGATATGGATATGCAAAATAAGCTGGAGGAAATGTTTAAGGACCCCTATCTTGTTTTGAAATCCTATGACGATTCCACCGTTTTCGATTCTCCCGACACCGTTGTAAACGAAGCGGAGCTTGCAAGACAGAATACCATTCAGGCATCCTTTATCATCACCGACTACAACGGAACGGTGCTGGCGCTGGTAGGCGGTCTGGGCGAAAAGGAGGGCGACAACTGCTTTAACCGCGCCACCATGGACCCGCAGATCATCGGCTCGACCATTAAGCCCTTGGCGGTGTACTCCGTTGCGTTGGAAAACGATATAATAACCTACTCCACAATGCTTAAAAACGAATCGGGTAAAATCCCGGCCGCCGCTTTCGGTCCCGGACCGTACGACGGTGTGTTCGGATACGATCCCGAGGACGATACGGTGCGTTGGCCCCATAACTACGCTGAGGAGTATTCCTTCGGCGACGGACTTTATTACCCCGCATGGTACGCAGTGCAGGAATCTTTGAATACAATAGCGGTAAACGTATTAAGCAGAGTGGGCATACAAAAGGCTTATACGCAGCTTTCCGAAAAGCTTCACTTTACATTGGACCCCGTAAACGATATGTCATATTCACCTCTTGCGCTGGGCTCCATCACCGAGGGCGTTACATTGACTCAGCTCGCCTCCGCTTACGCTATAATGGGCAACGGCGGTCTTTATTACAAGCCTTATCTCTATTCAAAGGTAGTGGACAGCGACGGCAGGATAGTGCTTTCACAGGAGGCTGTGGGAGAGAGGATAATTTCCTCCGATACCGCTTATATTACCAACAGGCTCATGCGAATGGTAGTTGCGGGTACTAACCTGTACGGCTCGGGACGCAATGCCGATCTGGGCGATATTGAGGTAGTGGGCAAAACGGGTACGGCAAACGACGAATCCACCCTGTCCTTTGTGGGACTTACTCCGAGATACGTGGCGTGCTACCGTATCAGCCGCGACAATCACAAGCCTATTTACAGAAGCGACAACTGGAATACCGTCCCCGCCGTCTGGGGAAATGTCATGAAGGTGATAACCGAGGGCGAGCCCGCTCAAAGCTTTACTCCCGATCCAAATGTCATTACGATAAATTACTGCACTCAAACGGGACTTATAGCGGGTGACAACTGTCCCGAGACCCGCGTGGGATATTACAGAAAGAGCAATATCCCACAGCTCTGCGGAGGACAGGATCATGACGCGTTTTATGAGGCGTTTTGGGCGGATTATAAATCGGAGGAGATACCGCTGTATAATTAACCTCTCCCTTTTTAAAACGGGGAATAGTGTTTCGTATGCGGTCCTATTTTAACTTGTGGGTATTACGCAGGGTTAAAATGGGATTGGTATAAATCGGTCAGTTAGGGCTGTAGCTTAGCGGCAGTTATAGGTTGAGCTTTATTCATATTCGGTCCGCGGGCGTTCCGCTACGAGCGGGTTTATTCGGCAGTAACGCCGTGCATTTCTCCCATCGGTTTGTACAATGTATTATTTTGCTTGCTCCCCCAATAAGGCTGTGCCGCCCTATCCTCAACTACTGCCCCTTTTACAATAACTGCCCCACAGCGGGGGCGGAGCCAAATTTTCTCCTGACGGAGAAAATTTTGAAATGCTGACGCATTTCAGCGGGCAGTCGCCCGCGGCTCCGCCGCCCGACCGACTGCACCGCCGCATTTCTTCCTTTGTCTTTGACCCTTTCTCACGAAAACGATTTTCCTAAACCGTTTGATTTTGGGAAAGACCTTCCGGTGTACCGCAGTTATGAATTTTCCTCCCCCTCGCATTACCCCGTTTTTATTGGTAATCCTAATAAAGGAAAAACGGGCTCAGAAAGGATAACACCCAATGTACCGACTGACCTCACCCTGCCTTTTCGGCTTGGAAAAAACCCTCTCCTTTGAAATAAAAAGAGCGGGCGGCTCAAATATAACAATGAAGGACGGCAGGGCGTTTTTTGACGGCGACGAAAGCGTTGCCGCCAAAATGAATATAACCTCCTCCGTTGCCGAAAGAGTGCAGATCGTATTGGGGGAGTTCAAGGCTTCAGATTTTGACCTGATCTTCGAGGGAGCAAAAAAAGCGCCTATCGAGGAATTCGCGGGTAAGCTTGACGCCTTTCCCATAGCAAAGGGACACTCCTTAAGCTCAAAGATCACCAGTATCCCCGCCATACAGAAAACGCTTAAAAAAGCTCTTGTGGAGCGTATGCGGGAGAAGCACGGAGTAAATACGCTCCCCGAAAGCAGCGAGACCTTTCCCGTACACTTCCTTTTACAAAAGGACATTATGCTCCTTACCTTAGACACCACGGGAGTAAGTCTGCACAAAAGGGGCTACCGCGGCAGATCGGGCGAAGCGCCTATAAGAGAGACCCTTGCGGCGGGAATAGTTGACCTTGCTCATGTAAGAAGCTCGGACAGCCTTTGCGATCCCTTTTGCGGAAGCGGCACTATACTGATAGAAGCCGCCATGAAGCAGCTGAACATAGCTCCCGGAATGAACCGAAGCTTCATCGCCTCCGAATGGAAATGTTTTCATAAGGAAGTGTGGGAAAGGGAGTTCAAGGAGGCAAGGGAAAGAGTAAAAAAGGAAAAAATATCCCTCTATGGATTTGACGCGGATAAATCGGCAATTGAGCTTGCTAAGGAAAACGCGTGGAAGGCGGGAGTTCAGGACAGTATTGAATTTGTCCAAAGAGAGATCAAGGCTTTTGAATATCCCGTTACACCCTTGAAAATAATAACCAATCCCCCTTACGCAAAGCGTATGCTGACGGAGAACGAGGTCGATCTTATATACCGTCAGATGGGCGAAAGGCTTTTGCCCCTCGGAACCAACAGTCTCTACGTTATCACCTCAAACGAGGATTTTGAAGATATATTCGGGAAAAAGGCGG